>CAIQIY010000294.1 GCA_903871975.1 uncultured Chloroflexota bacterium
CGATCTGGCAGCAGGACGAACTGCATCCAGTTCAGCTGGTGGAAGGTCGACATGTACGACGTCACCGCCATGCCCACCGACGCGAAGGCGAACGCGATCAGCATGGCCGCCGGAACGAGCGCCAGGGCCCACCAGCTCGTCGTCAGGCCGAGCAGCGTGACGACGGTGAGGAAGCCGGCCGCGTACATCGCCCCGCGGAGCATCGCCCACCCGATCTCCCCGAGCGCGACGTCGAGCGGCCCCAGCGACGTCGACGTGATCGCCTGGTAGATGCGCAGGTAGTGCATCTTGAAGAAGACGTTGAACGTGGAGTCGAAGATCGCGCCGTTCATCGCGCTCACCGCGAGTAGCGCCGGTGCCACGTAGACGGCGTACGGCAGCGTCATGCCGCCGTACGTGATCGTGCCGACGAGTGCGCCGACGCCGTAGCCGAACGCGAGCAGGAAGATGACGGGCTCGACGAAGCCGGTGAGGAAGGAGAGCGCATTGTTCGTGCGCAGCGCGAGGGCGTTGCGCAGCATCAGGGTTCGTGCGCGACCCGCGCGGATGCCAGCGTCGACGCGCCCGGACCGCCGCTCGGCGATGGCGACGGCGGCCGAGACGGTGAGCGCCTGCGTGATCATGCGGTGAGCCTCGCCTCGAAGGTGCGGCGGCCGAGGAGGAGTCCGGTGACGCCGAGGGCGAGCAGGTACGCGGTGCTGAGCAGTGCCTGCCACGGCTCGAGCGGGGCTCCGTACGAGAGCCAGCGGCCGAGCTCGGTGGCGTGCCACAGCGGTGAGATCCAACCGATCCACTGCAGCCACAGCGGCAGCACGGCCAGCGGGTACAACGTCCCGGAGAACAGGAACATCGGCATGATCACCAGCCGCCACATGACCGAGATGTAGGTGCTGTCGGTCTTCGCGCGCGAGGTGAGGGCGAGGGCGACCGCACCCCAGCACACGCCGGCGAGCGTCGAGACGCCGATCAGCGGGAGCGCACTGCCGAGGTCGACGGCACCGAACGCCCAGAGCACCAGCCAGTACACGGTCGTCGTGAAGATGATGCGGACGGATGCGGCCAGCAGGACGCCGTCGGCGATCTGTCCGCCGCTGAGGGAGGTGGCGCGCATCGCGAAGAACAGCCGGTTCCAGATGAAGCCCGCGAGCGTGGGGAAGGAGACCTCGTCCTGCCCGGCCTGGATCGCCGCCGTGGCGAGCAGCGCGGGTGCGAGGAACAGCAGGTACGGCACGCCCGTGACCCCGTCGGGGGAGTTCGCGTCGACGAGTGCGCCGACGCCCAGGCCGATCGATACCAGGTACAGCACCGGGTTGCCGACGCCGAACGCGATGATCGAGTTGCGCCACTTCCACATGCTGCGCAGGCGGTACTCCGCGACGCGGAACGATGCGGGTGCGGTGAGGCTCATGGCCCAGTGCCTTTGCCGAGAGCGCTCATCCGTCGACCAGGCTTCGGCCCGTCAGGCGCAGGAAGACGTCCTCGAGCGACGCGCGCCGCACGAGCGCGGTGACGGGCATGAACCCACGCGCGACGATCTCCTGCAGGTCGGAC
>CAIQIY010000295.1 GCA_903871975.1 uncultured Chloroflexota bacterium
CGGTGATCGAGGAACGCGACGCCCTTGACGACCCGGCCGGCCTTGACATCGAGGCATGGAATGATGCGGCGTCTCAGCATCGGCGTATCACGACTTGTCGGGCGAGATGCCGCGCTCGACCTGCTGGGCCTGCACCTCGCCCTGAAAGTCGCGCATCGCCTGGGTGAGCACGGTGACGAAGCGGACATCACGCTTCTCGAGCTCGAGCAGGTGATCGGTGTGGGTCTGCTCGAGATTGGCGATCTGGACGACCGTACGGGCATGGCGTTGCTCGAGTTCACGAATCCAGCTGTCGAGGCGCTCGAGCCAGGCATTGACCCGCCGCAGACTATGGTCGCCGGTCTCTTCCATCTCGGTGAGCCGGCCCTCCTGCTGGCGGCGGATCTCCTCGAGGCGTTCCTGGTTCATCAGGAAGCGCTCGGTCGAGAGCCGCTCATAGCGCTTGAGATCGGTCTCGAACTGCGCCATGCGCACATCGGCACCCTTGATCTGCGTCGGCAGGTCGGTGAACATCGACTCGATGTCGCGGCGCACTTCTTCGGCACGCTGGATGCGATTGGCCAGGCTGTCGAGCGCCGGCTTGACATCGGCGACCAGCTGTTGTGCCTCGACGGCCTGGCGCCGCAGGCTCTGCTTCTCGATCTGCAGGTCCTCGATGACCTTGCGCAACTCTGCACGGATCTGCTCGTCGGCGGTCGCCAGCTCGCCGAACCGACTCATCACATTGCGGTAGCGCTCGTCGAACTCCTTGAACTGTGTCTGCCAGGCCGTCAGCCGCTGATCCAGCTCTTCGATGCGCACCATCCAGGTGCTGGTCAACTCGCGATCCTGACGCCGGGCATCGGCCAGCTGATGCACTTGCTGATTCAACTCGCGGATCGGGCGCAAGCCCTCTTCGACCTTCATCAGGACACCGACGACCTCCTTGCGCAAGCCGGCGAGATCGCGGCGATTCCCGTCGATGCTGAGGTTGACGTCTTGTGCCAGGCGCTCGAACAGGCCATTGATCTGCGAGACGCTCGACTCGGCCTTGCGCACCTGTTCCATCACCCAGTTGTATTTGTTGGTCTGTTCCTTGAGCAGGCGGCGCAGCTCATCGATCTGGCCCTGCAGATACACCATCTGCGACTGTTCGGCAGCACGCAGGCGCTCTTCCTCGAATTTGCTGGAGACCGTCGTGGATCGGCTCGGTGTCGTCATGATGCGCTTCCCTCCCGGGTGATCGTCAGCGGTGCACGGACACGAACGGCGGTGATGGCGGCATCAGGCGAGCGCCCGTCGCGCATCGGCGAACGAGAGATCGCCGGTATAGAGCGCGCGCCCGATCACCACGCCTTCGACGCCGATGGCCCGCAGCTGGATGAGATGGTCGACCGCGCCGACGCCACCCGAGGCGACGATCGCGGGGCCATGCGGCGCGATGAGCTCGGCGGTCGCGGCATAGTTGGGCGCGGTGAGCGTCCCGTCGCGGGCGATGTCGGTGTAGATGACGCGGGCCACCCCCAGTGCCGCCATCTGCTCGACGAGCGTGGTCGCACGGACCGTCGCCGCCCGTGTCCAGCCGGCAGTCGCCACCAGGCCATCGCGGGCATCCACGCCGACGATGATCGCCGCGCCGTGGCGCGCCACCAGTGTCGCGACGAGGTCGGGGTCTTCGACGGCGGCGGTGCCGATGATCGCGCGGGCCACGCCCAATTCGAGCGCCTGTGCGACGGCAGCGGCATCGCGCAGGCCGCCACCGAGCTGCACCGGGATGGGGATGGCATCGACGATCGCGCGGATCAGCGCGGTATGCACCGGGCGGCCCTGGCGCGCGCCATCCAGATCGACGACATGCAGCCGCGTCGCGCCGGCGTCGTACCAGCCGCGCGCCACTGCGACCGGATCGTCGCCAAACACGGTGACGCGCGAGAAATCGCCCTGATAGAGCCGCACGCAGCGGCCGTCCTTGATATCAATCGCCGGAATCAGTTCCATCGTGCTCCTCTGTGGTCGCCGCAGCCACGCCGCAGATCAGGTTGCCGCCCAGGCGACAAAGTTGGCCAGCAGCTGCAGGCCGTGCCGGCCGCTCTTCTCGGGGTGAAACTGCACGGCTGCCAGGCGTTCGCGCAGCAACATGCTCGGAAAGCGCATGCCGTACTCGGTCGTGCCGGCGATCATCGACTGGTCAGTCAATGCGCAGTAATACGAATGGACGAAGTAAAAGTCGGCGCCGTCGGGAATGTCGCTGAACAACGGATGCCCCGCGGCGGCCACCGCGCGATCGACCTGGTTCCAGCCGATCTGCGGCACCTTGAGGCCGGCGGCGAACCGCTGCACGCGGCCCGGAACGATGTCCAGGCAGGCGTGGTCGCCGAACTCTTCGCTCGATGTGCACAAGACCTGCATGCCGACACAGATGCCGAGAAAGGGCACACCACGCGTGATCGCCCCACGGATCGCGTCGATCAGGCCAAGCTGCTCCAGGCTGGTCATGGTGTCGCGCGTCGCACCGACTCCCGGCAGAACGACGGCAGTCGCAGCCTGCACGACTGCGGGATCGCTCGTCGCCACCGGCCGGCCGCCGACGTGGGTCAGCGCCCGCACGACGCTGCGCAGATTGCCGGCACCATAATCAATCACGACGATCTCGCGGGTCATAGGTCTCCGTTCAGGGTGCAGCGCCGGCGAACAGCGGGTGTCGTGCCGTGATGCGGCTGATGATCGGGGCGATATCGGGCTCGCGCTGCCCGGACGCCCCCAACGGGTCGTCGATGTCGTCGTGCCCCGCGAGGATGCGCGCGGTTCCGACGACGCAGGCGCTCAGGGCCGCGAGGTCATAACCGCCCTCGAGGATCAGTGCGATGCGGCCATCACAGCACGCATCGGCGACGGCGCGCAATCGGCCGATCATCGACGCATAGCCGGTGACGGTGTATGCCAGCGGGCCGAGCGGATCGCGGTGGTGTCCGTCGAATCCGGCCGAGACCAGGATGAGCTCGGGCTGGAAGCGCTGCAACGCCGGCATGATCAGCTGGTCGAAGACGAGCGCCGCGCCGGCGTCGCCGGTGCCGTGTGGCAGCGGGATGTTCAGCGTGGCGCCAATGCCCGGCCCGCTGCCGGTTTCACGGTCGTCGCCGGTGCCGGGGTAGAGCGGTGCAGCGTGCAGGGAACAGAACAGCACATCGGGCTGCTGGTAGAAGATGTCCTGGGTGCCGTTGCCATGGTGGACGTCGATGTCGACGATGGCGATGCGCCCGACTCCCAGCCGGGTGCGCGCGTGGTGTGCTGCGATGGCGACGTTGTTGAGCAGGCAAAACCCCATCGAGCGCGTCGCGGTCGCGTGGTGCCCTGGTGGCCGAACCAGCGCAAAGCTGCGCTGCGGGGTGGCTCCGGCGACGCATTCGACGGCCTGGATGGCGGCACCCACAGCGCATCGCGCGGCGTCCCACGATCCGGCGGTGGTGTAGGTGTCGTGATCGATCCAGAATCCGGCCTGGGTCGCGCTCCAGCGCACCCGGTCGAGCTGCGCATCGGCATGGACTGCCCGGATGCTGGCGTCGTCGGCGGGCTGCGCCTCGCTGAATGCCAGCTCGCCGGCGATGGGTGCGGCGTGCAACGCCTCGAGGACCGACGACAACCGCGCGGCCCGTTCCACGTGGCGTGGCTGGTCGTGTGCGGCGTGGCGCGCGTTGACGATCATCATCACACTCATGACATCAGTATAGCATAGCGCATCGCCGGGATGCGGTGTGTGACCGTGCGCGAAGATGACAGGATGATGCCAGCTTCCTGATGCTGCCAGGGGGTGCGCGGCCGTCGGCTGCCGGCACAACCCGACAGCAGCGAGCGGACGCTCAGGGCAATCGCGCGCCGCGGTCATCGGCCACCAGCAACCCGTCGCGCGCCAAGTCTGCTACCAACTGCTGCAACCAGCCAGCATCGGTGGGTGCGGCGGCGGCTGTGGCGGCGAGTTGCTGCGCCAGGATGTCATACGATACGATGGTGTCCGGTGGTGCGGCGCGCAGGATGTCGAGCACGCGCCCGCGATAATAGCGCCGTGAGCCGGCGAATGGTTCGCTGCGCCGCTCGGCAACAACGCGATGTGGCGCGGCGCCGAGGCCCGCGAGTGCCGGCGCGGCGCGGCGTTGCGCGTACTCGACGCAGCTCGCCGCGATCGGGCAGCGTTGGCATGCGGGCGCGCGGGCCGTGCAGATCAGCGCACCCAGCTCCATGATCGCCTGGTTCCACCACCAGCCCCGGCCGGCTGGCACGACACGCTCGGCGAGCTGCTGAATCGCGGCTGCGTCCCCGCCGGTGATTTCGCCGAGCCACTGGCGCACCAGCACCCGGCGTATGTTGGTGTCGACGAACCCGACATCGGCCTCGAATGCAAAACAGGCGATTGCACCGGCGGTGTACGCACCAACGCCCGGCAACTGCCGCAGGCGCGCGACATCCCGCGGAAATGTGCCGCCATGCTCGGCGACAACCTGCTGTGCTGCCCGCTGCAGATTGACGGCCCGTCGGTTATAGCCCAAGCCCGACCAGAAGCGAATGACCTCGGCAGTCGGCGCCGCCGCCAGTGCCGCGACATCGGGCCACATCGTGAGGAACGCGTGATATCGTGGCACCACGCGATCGACCTGGGTCTGCTGCAGCATCACTTCGGCGACCATGATGGCGTAGGGGTCGCGGCTACGCCGCCATGGCAGATCGCGGCCGTGCTGGCCGAACCAGTCGATCAGGCGGTCGGCGAGGTCGGTGTTCATCGTGGCTCCCGCATGCTGGCGGCACACCGTGCACACATACCACGGATGGCGTGCGCTGGCAAGCGCCGCGATCCGGTGCCGTGACGACCGTGCGTCATCAGGCGCGTGTGGGCCAACGGCGCGCGCGCAGATTGGTGGAGACGCGCCCGCGCTCCGCCGTCCGGCGAGACGTAGCGGCGCCGCATCTCCCCGCGCCTGCCACGCGGGAGCGAGGGCCGGGGGCGAGGGCCCACCGCAACGCAGCCGTGCATTGCCCCGACGTTGACAGCGTTGGCCCGTGTGTGCTAGTGTTTGCACGTTCCCGACAGTCGCTGCTCGCCTGCGACGGTGCTCCGAGGTCAAGCGTGGGCCGACCCAAATCGCCACCTGATGTCGTCATCCGACGCTTGCCGCTGTATGCGCGGAGCCTGCGCCATCTGCTCGACGAGGGCGTATGTTCGGTGTCCTCACATGATCTCGGCGAGCGCATCAACGTCACAGCCGCGCAGATTCGCAAGGATCTCTCGTATTTTGGCGAATTTGGCAAACAGGGCATCGGCTACGATGTCGTGAAGCTGTTGCAGCACATCGAGCACATCCTGGGGCTCAATCGCGAATGGCCGGTCGCACTGGTTGGCATCGGACACCTGGGCGAAGCGATTGCACGCTACGAAGGATTCCGCAGCCAGGGTGTCCGGATCGTCGCGCTGTTCGATGACGATCCCGCCAAGATCGGGCGCGAAGTCGAAGGGCTGCCGATCATCGCGTTGGCCGAGATCGCGGCGGTCGTGCGCACCACGCCGATCGCGCTGGCGATCCTGGCAGTACCCGCCGCCCAGGCGCAGGGCGTCACCGACCAGCTGGTGGCCCATGGTGTGCGGGCCATCCTGAGCTACGCCCCCACCGTGTTGCAAGTTCCCGACGGTGTCTGGGTGCGCTCGATCGACCCGGTGGCCGTCCTGCACAGCCTGACCTACTACCTCGCGCGCGAGCCGTGACGCGGCGGCGCGTCTTCGGCTATAATCAGGCAGGGGTACTGCTCGCCCCGGCGTGCGTCGATGTCGCAGGGGGCACCCGACCACCCTGGTCCCGCGGTACCGGCGCGCATCATCAACAGCAAGAGGAGTCGTTTCATGGCCCGGGTTGCGATCCACGGATTCGGTCGTATCGGCCGTTCGGCGCTGCGTGCCGCATTGCGCCACAATTTGTTCACTCCGGTATCAATCTCCGACATTCGCGACATTCCGACCTTTGCCGCGTTGTTCGAGGTCGACTCGAACTACGGCCGCTGGCACGAGCCGGTCGTCGCCGGCAGTGATCGGTTCATCATCGGCGGCCGCGACATTCCCTACATCAACGCGATGCAGCAGCTGCCCGACTGGGGTGCACTGGGCGTCGACCTGGTGATCGACTGCACGGGCCGCGCGGTGACCCGCGAGGGTGCCCAGCCGCACCTCGATCGGGGCGCGCGTCGCGTGCTGGTGAGTGCGCCGAGCAAGACGGCGAAGGATGCCGACGTCGTGTTGCTGGCCGGCATCAATCTCGACAGCTTTGATCCGGCCGCGCACCGCATCGTCAGCATGGCCAGCTGCACCACCAATGCCCTGGCACCGGTCGTCAAGGTCGTCCTCGAGAACTTTGGCATCAAGCATGGGCTGTTCTCGACGGTGCACGCCTACACCAACACCCAGGCGCTCACCGACCAGCCGATGCGCGATCGCCGCGACTCGTGGGCCGCGGGCGAGAACATCATCCCGGCGGCGTCGGGCGCAGCGCGGGCGTTGCAGTTCATCTGGAAGGATCTGAAGATCACCGGCAAGGCGTACCGCGTGCCGGTGCGCACTGGCAGCATCGCCGAGCTCAACCTGGTCACCGAGCGTTCGGTGACTGCCGCCGAGGTGAACGACGCCTTCCGCAAGGCGGCCGCCGAGGCACCGCTGGCGGGCGTGATGGGTGTGCTGGAAGACGAGTGGGCCTCGTCGCGCATCGTCGGCGACAGCCGCTCGTCGATCGTCGACCTGCCGCTGACGCAGGTGCAGGACGGAACGTTCGTGTCGGTCGCGGCCTGGTACGACAACGAGGCCGGGTATGCGACGCGGCTGGCGGAAGTTGCCGCACGCATCGCTGCCGAATGATCATCGTGGGCGGGCGATGCACCGGCGCCGCCCGCCCCCAGTCGAGGCGCGCTGATGTCTGACGAGGCGCTCCGCTGGGGCGTGGCCGCCCTGGTTGGTGCGCTGCTGGTGTTGCGGCTGCGTGACACGTGGCGCATGCTGCGCGAGCCGCGTTTCGCCGAGCTGGCGCGGTCGGCGCCGGTGTCGGTGTCGGTGATCATCCCCGCGCGCGACGAGGCCCGGCGCATCGGCCCGGGGATCGCGGCATTGCTGCGGCAACGTGTCGCGCCACTCGAGGTGTTGGTCGTCGACGACCACTCGCGCGATGCCACCGCGCAGGTGGTGCGTACCGTGGCGAACGGCGACCCGCTGGTGCAGCTGGTGACGGGGCAGCCGTTGCCCGGCGATTGGCTCGGCAAGTCGTGGGCCTGCCAGCAGGGGGCACAGCTGGCACGCGGCGAGTGGCTGATCTTCCTCGATGCCGACGTCGTGGTGGCTCCCGGGTTCTGTGACAGCATCATCGCCCATGCGCAGTCGCGACGCGCCGACCTGCTGTCGGCCCTGCCGCTGGTCGAGGCGCACACCGCCATCGAGCGGCTGGTGTTGCCGGCGTTCACCCTGCTGCTCACCACGATCTACCCGTTCGCGTGGGTGAGCGATCCGCGCCGAAACACGGCCTTCGCCATCGGCCAGTGTCTGGTCGTGCGCCGCAGCACCTACGAGCGTCTCGGCGGGCACGCGGCCGTGCGGCAATCCATCCTCGAAGACATGGAACTGGCGTCGCATTTCAAACAGAGCGGCGCGCGGGTTGTGGTCGCGGGCGCTGCCGACCTGCTGCGCGTCAGGATGTATGACTCGTGGCCCAGCATCGCCGAGGGGCTGCGCAAGCACGCCCGCGCCGGCCTGCGCCATGGTGGCCGACGGGCAGCGTTCGTCGGTGTGCGCCTGCTCATCGAAGCCATGCTGCCCGGTACGCTGCTGGCTGTCGGCCTGGCATATCAGGTCGATGCGCTGATCGGGCTGGCGCTCGGTAGCTTCGTCGCCGGCAGCATCGCCAATGGCCTGATCGTGAGGCAGCGTCATCGGCTCCACCCCGCCTGGGGCGCGCTGATCGGCCCCGGCCTGCTGGTCTACTTCGCCCTCGCCGGCTCTGCGGTCGTCCATCTCGCGCGGCATGGCAGCATCGCCTGGCGTGGCCGTCAGGTGCGCAGCGCGCCCGATGCGTCTGATGCGCCGCCGGGCGACGTATAATGGTGCAGGTCAGGGCGCGGCGCGCCCGGCAAGCATCACGTGCGGCAGAAAGGGAGTTTCATGACACGCATCTACGTCGGCGACATCATGCATCAGGGCACCGTCAGCGTGCCAGCCGAGACCAGCGTCGCCGAGGCGATCGCATTGATGCAGCAACACCGCATCCACGCCATCGTGGTGGTCGATGGCCCGGGCTACCTGGCGGGGATCATCTCGCAGACCGACTGCCTGCGCGCGTGGAGCGCCGGCTCGGAATACCACGAAGTCATGCGCGGCCCGGTGGGTGCCGTCATGACGCGCAGCGTCGTGACCTGTATGCCCGACATGGAGCTTGAGCGCGCCATCCGGCTGATCAACCGCAACCAGATCCATCGGCTGGTCGTCGTCGAGGAGCGCAATGACGGGCGATTCTGGCCAGTGGGTGTGCTCTCGATGAGCGACATCATGCGCGCCATCGAAGCCGGCCAGATCGGCCGTGAGGTCATCAGCGACGCATGATCGGCGGGGCGGTGGCCGCCACAGGCCACCGCCCGCCGCGTCAGTCGACCAGCAGATCGAGTGGTTGCTCGAGCGACCGCCGTACCTCGCCGAGGAAGCGTGCCGCCTCGGCGCCGTCGGTGATGCGGTGGTCAGCCGACAGCGTGATGTTCATCAGCTGCTTGGCGATGACCTCGTCGCTGTCGTCGCGGAAGGCCGGCACGCGCCGCACGGCGCCGACTGCCAGAATGGCCGCCTGGGGCACCGTGATGATGGCGACGAATTCGCTGACTCCGTACATCCCCAGGTTGCTTACGGTGAAGGTGCCACCCTGCAGATCGGCGGCGCCGAGCTTGCCGTCGCGCGCCAGCGCGACCAGGCGCTTGCTCTCGCGCGAGATCGCACCGAGCGAGCGTGACTGGCATCCGGTGATCACCGGCGCGACCAGCCCGGCGTCGAGCGCGACCGCGATCGAGACGTTGATGTCGCGATGCAGCTGGATCCCGGCCTCGCTGTACGACGCATTCAACATCGGAAAGCCTTGCAGTGCGCGCGCCGCCGCTTTCACGATCATGTCGTTGACGCCGATCTGCGCTTCGCGTGGCCGGCCGGCGTTGATGCTGCCACGCAACGCCAGACATGCACCCATGTCGACTTCCATGGTCAACATGAAGTGCGGCGCCTGCTGCCAGCTCTGCGAGGTGACCCGCGCGATGGTTCGCCGCATGCTCGTCAGCGCTACGACGTCGCCATGCCCGGCGGGTGGCGCAGCCACCACCGGCGGTGCCGCGACGACCACGGGCGGTGCAGCCACTACCGGTGGTGCCGCGACGACCACGGGCGATGCAGCCACTACCGGCGGGGCAGCCACCACCGGCGGCGGTGTGGCGGCAGGCTGTGACGTCAGCGCCTGCTCGACGTCGGCGCGCACGATTCGGCCGAGCGGGCCGGTACCAGCGATGCCGGACAGCGGCAGGCCATGCTCGCGCGCGATACGACGCGCCAGCGGCGATGCGCGCACCTCGCGATCATCGACGGCAGGCGGAGGCACCGCGGCGACCGACGCGCCCGCCGC
>CAIQIY010000296.1 GCA_903871975.1 uncultured Chloroflexota bacterium
CGGCACCATCGGCGAGGCCGACGATTCATTCGCCGGTGATCGACTGCGAACACAGGAATGTCGCACGCTGATCGCAGCGGCCAGTGGTGATCAGCGCCATGCTGTTGCTCCCCGCCCGCACCACGCCCCAGTGCGGCGAGGTTCCGTCACCGATGGCTCAGTACAGCCACGGCACAAAGCGCCACGAACGCTGCCGATATGCAGGATAGTCGGGATAGCGCTCGCTCAGCCAGCGCTCCTCGCGACGCGCCTTGCGATCGAAAAATGCCAGCAGGGCCACACTCAGCAACGCAGCCGGCAGCGCGAAGCGCGACCAGGCCAATGCCAGCGCCAGCAGGATGATCCCGGCGTAGATCGGGTGCCGCACCAGCCGGTACACGCCGCTGGTCACCAGCTGGCCCGTGGCCAGCGGCGCCGGGAATGGCGTCAGGCTGGCGCCGAGGCGCAATGCCGCAGCCAGAAGCACCACCGTGCCGCCACTGGCCAGCAGCAGCGTCACCGCCAGGTGCGCCGCACGCCAGGGCATCGACCAGGACGCAGTGTCGGCGGCGCCGGGCGCCAGCACCAGTGCCAGCAGCAGCACCGCCTGCACGATGACCCAGAGGCCGCCACGCGCGACGAATCGATGCATCATTGCCATGGTCCCCTTCGCCCACGACACAGCGCAGGCTTGCCACGCCAGCCTTGGAGTGCGGGCCGCCCACACGCCGCACGACCGGGCCGGCGTGCACCGCGTGCCGTCAGCGATCGAGCCGAAGGCGCCGCAGGCGCAGGCTGTTCGTCACCACGAACACCGAGCTGCACGCCATCGCCGCCGCCGCCAGCACCGGATCGAGCTTGAGGCCGAAGGTCGGGTAGAACGCCCCCGCCGCGACCGGAATCAGGATCACGTTGTAGATGAACGCCCAGAACAGGTTCCAGCGGATCGTCTGCAACGTCGCACGGCTCAGGCGGATCGCCCGCGCCACACTGTGCAGCTCGCCGCGCACCAGCGTCACATCCGCCGCCTCGATCGCCACATCGGTGCCGGTACCGATCGCCATGCCGATGTCGGCCTGCACCAGCGCCGGCGCATCGTTGATCCCGTCCCCCACCATCGCGACGCGGCGCCCATCCTGCTGCAGGCGGGCGATCACGCCGACCTTCTGCTCGGGCGTCATGCCGGCATGCACCTCGGCGATGCCGACCACCGCCGCGATCGCCTGCGCCGTCTGCGGGTGGTCGCCGCTGAGCAGCACGAGGTGCAGCCCGGTGCCGCGCAACGCCGCCAGCGCTGCATCGGCGTCCGGCCGCACCGTGTCGGCGATGCCGATCACGCCCACCACGCGCTGCCCCCGTCCGACCACCACCGCCGTCTGCGCGGCGCGCTGAATGCGCCCGATCTCGTCGGCGAGCTCGTCCAGGGTGCACCCGAGCGTCGCCGCGTATCCTGGCGAGCCAACGAACACCGACACACCATCGAGCACGCCGGTCACCCCTTGGCCGACGTGTGCCTGGACCGCTGCTGCCGCGGCTGGTGCGATGCCACGCTGCTGCGCCGCCGCCACGATCGCCGTCGCCAGGGGATGCTCGCTGCTGCGCTCGACCGCGGCCGCCAGCGCCAGCACGGCATCGTCGGGCACGCCGTCGGCCCCGACCACCGCAGTGACCGCCGGCCGTCCGCGTGTCAGCGTGCCGGTCTTGTCGAAGACCACCGTGTCGATCGCGGCGGCACGCTCGAGGATGGCGGCGTTGCGGATGAGCAGGCCATGGCTCGCGCCGACACCGGTGCCGACCATGATGGCGGTAGGCGTCGCCAGGCCCAGTGCACACGGGCAGGCGATCACCAGCACCGCCGTGCCAAACAGCAGCGCCTGGTCGAGCGGCACGCCGCCGATCAGCCACCAGGCGAGGAAGGTCGCTGCGGCGATCAGCAGGACCACCGGCACAAAGACGGCCGAGATGTCGTCGACCAGGCGTTGTACCGGCGCGCGGCTGCCCTGTGCGTCACGCACCAGTCGGATGATCTGTGCCAGGACGGTCTCGGCGCCGACGCGCTCGGCGCGCATCTGCAATGCGCCCGTGCCGTTGACGGTCGCGCCGATCAGCCGGTCGCCCGGGCGTTTCGTCACCGGCATGCTCTCACCGGTGACCATGCTCTCGTCGACGCTGGTGGTGCCGCCGAGGATGGTGCCGTCGACCGGGATGCGCTCGCCGGGCCGCACGACGACGATCTCGCCGGCACGCACCGCTGCTACTGGCACGTCGACTTCGCTGCCGCCGCGGATGACGCGCGCCTGGCGCGGCTGCAGGTTGATCAGCGCGCGCAATTCGGCGCCGGTGCGGCTGCGCGCGCTCGCCTCGAGATACTTGCCGACCAGAATCAACGCGATGATCAGCGCGGCCGTCTCGAAATAGACGTGTCCGGCCGCGCCGGCGACCAGCACGACGGCGCTGTAGCCGTATGCCACCGATGATCCCAGCGCCACCAGGGTGTCCATGTTGGCGGTGCGGGCGCGCAATGCACTCCACGCATGGCGGTAGAAGTCACGCCCGGCGATGAATTGCACCGGCGTCGCCAGCACGAAGAACAGCCAGTTCCACAGATCGTCGCGGGCGGCAACGTGGTGCATCAGTTCGCCGATGCTGGCGCCGGGCATGCTGGCGGCCATCGCGGCGCCGGCGCCGATCAGCAGTGGTGCGAGCAGGCCGAAGTCGCGCGCCATCGAGGTGGCAAACAGTGGGATCGCGCAGCTGAGCGCCAGCACCAGCATCTGGCGTCGCGCCGTGCTTTCGGCAGCGCGGGCACGCGCCTCGGCGTCGCCGGCATCGTCGGTGGGCACGGCGATCACGCCGTAGCCGGCACGTTCGACGGCCTGCCGCAATGCCGAGGCATCGGTCATCGTCGGGATGCTGCGCACCAGCGCCCGCTCGCTGGCGAGGTTGACGCTCACCTCGAGGACACCGGGGGCATTGGCGAGCGCACGCTCGACGCGTCGCACGCAGCTCGCGCAGGTCATCCCGCTCACGGGCAGCTCGATGCGCTCGGTGATGACGCCGTAGCCGGCGTGTTCGACGGCCGAAATCAGCTGCGCGGCGTCGGTCTGTGTCGTGTCGTAGGCGATATCGGCGTGTTCGCTGGCGAGATTGACGCGCACGTCGGCGACGCCGTCGCGACCACGCAGCGCGCGCTCGACGCGCCGCACGCAGCTCGCGCAGGTCATCCCGCTCACGGGTAAGGTGATCGATTGGTCTGCCATCGCGGCACCTCAGTCGTGGGCGCCCATGATCGGGCCCCATCCCATTATAGCGGGATTGTCGCCGTGGTGGGGCCATCGTGCCTCCATCGGCGCAACCGCCGCATCACGGGTGTGGCACCAGCACACCGTCACGCAGCGCATGGACCACGGTCGCATACTCGGCTGCCGCCGGATCGTGCGACGACACCAGCAG
>CAIQIY010000297.1 GCA_903871975.1 uncultured Chloroflexota bacterium
CGTCGGCTCGACGCCAACACCCTCGAGGACTACCGAGCCATCGGGCGCGATCGTTCGGCCGGTAGGAAAGCCCAGCGTAATGCCCGCCGGCATCGAGAACTGCCCACGCGCGACTTCGCCATACGTCCCGGCGGTCGGATGATGGCCCATCACGACCATGCCTGGCACCAGGCTCAGGGCATACGCCTCGTACTCGCACGCGCTGTAACATGCTTGATCGACCAGCAGGATCATCTGATCGAATGAATAGGTCTGATCCGCTGGCTCAAGGACATCCGGCAACCCTTCGGGCTCGAACTTCCCGGTTGCATCGCTGTAGTACTCGTCTTGCCCGATGGTGATTGGTTCATCGATCAGCAGGCTCGCCATGCCTAATGGCTGGCCGCCATAGTTGGCACGCAGATCGAAGATCACCGCCTCGACGCCTTCATCGCTGAAGATCGACAGCGCACGCTCGAACACGGTCACCAACAGGAACAGATCATCGTAGTTCGAGTTGAAGCGAATGTAGCCGATCCCCGAATCCAGCACGTCGTACTCGACCGGCAGCGCCGTCTCTTCGGGGAACCGCATCGTCGCCAGGTAGCTGTCGACGTCCCACTCGGCGCGCAGCGAGACATCATCGGGGCCGGCACCGGAGAAGCGGAAACGGCGCTCGGTCCCCTCGGCAGCGCGCAACATCAGGCGGGTCTGCTCGAGGCGGCGTGACAACTCGAGCGAGACCGGGCCGAACCGCAGCGGGGTTGCATCGCGTACCGCATCCACCGGCCGGCCATCGATCGCTTCGAGGATCGCACCACGCTGGACACCGGCGCGCTCGGCCGGGCCGTCGGCGATGATATGCGTGACCACATACGCACCATCGTCGGCCTGCTGCACGGCAAACCCAAAGCCGCCGTAGAAGCTGTCATCGTCACCGCTCGTGCCATCGATCGACACATGGCCGTCATCGAACGCGAAGACGAAGTCGGTGAGCGCCGCGCCGAATGCATCGGCATCGCCAGCACGCTCGGCCGCCGCAATGCGCGGTTCGAGTTCGGCCCAGAGTGCGTCCCAATCGGGCTCCTTGCCCTCGATACCGTTGAACGCATACTCGCGACGCAGTTGCTCGAACATCGCACGAAACGCAGCGCTGTAGGTCTCGCCCGAGAGATCCTTGATCGCTACATCGCTCGGCTCGTACAGGTCGATGGTTGCGATGGCATCGCGCAGCAGGGCGAATGGCTGCTGATCGAGATCGACCACGGTGTAGCCGGGTTGCAGCGGCTGCAGCGGATCATCGGCGGTGAAGAGCAGCCCGTCGGCGCCGAATGCCGATGGGAACTGCTGCGCGTCGTCGATGGCCCAGACGATCAACCGCCCACCGGTGACTTCATCGTCGCGCTCGACGTCGGTGCGAACCGATGCGGCATACGATGGCCATCCGGTTGTTTCATCGAGGCCGCTCGCGAACGGATCACCCGCCAGATTGGGCCACCACGATGTCGCGAAGACCTGGACGCCGGGCTCGTCGCCGTCGGCCGGGTCGAAATCATGCAGCTGCCCACGCGGCACCGCCGGCAATGCGACTTCGTATTGTGCCGATTGCGCCGATTCATCGACGAGAAACACACCGAGTACCTGCGATTCGACTGGCAACTCCCATTCCTCGTCGCGGAGCACAAAGCCGGTCATGTCGACGAGCGCCGCCGCATTCTGGCGGTAGTATTCGAAGACAAAGTCGTTGGTGTAGCGGTACGTGCCGCGGATCAGCGTAGGCTGGTCGGTGACCGGATAGCGCGGCGTGATCGTCGGCAGAACCACCGGCGTGCTCGCGAGGCCGTCGGGGAGTGATGGAAAGCCGGGAAAGGGCGCTTGACCACAGCTGACGACGAGCGCGGCAAGGGCGATGACCAGGCAGCTGCGCGTCAGCGACCGGATGTGGTGTCTCATGGTGATTCCTTCCCAGTTCGGCTGATTGGAGCCTCAACGAAGAGACGCGGTCTGCACATCATCGGTTGCGTCCACCATCGTGCTCAGGCGGCATGGCCGTCGGGCGCCGGCGGTCGTGCGGCCAGAAACATCGGGATCGACGCGACCATCGCGATGGCAGCGCCACCAAACAGCCAGGCGGTGTCGGTGCCGGCCTGGAGCAGCAGAGTGCCGATCAGCGGTGCCAGCAGCCCGCGCACACCGATGGTGAACGTCTGCAGCGCCGCGTATTCCAGCACCCGACCGCGCTCGGCGAGCGCGATGGTGGTATTGGTGACGCCCAGCTCGAACCCGCCCTGCAGCAGCCCTTGTGCGATGAAGGCCGGCAGCAGCGCCCAGGCGCTGTTGGCCCAGATGTAGGTGAACGGGACGCAGGCTGCCAGCGCCACGCTGACGATCAGCACCGGCAGCGGCCCGTGGCGGTCGAGCGCGCGCCCCCAGAGGAAGAATCCGGCGAGCCAGAACAGCGATTGCACCAGGCCGAGTGCGCCGATCTCGGTATAGCTCAGCCCGAGCCGGGTGACCTGGACGATCGGATAGAGCGCGACGGGAAGCACACCCCCCAGGCCGTAGAGGGTGAGTGCGATCAGGAACCAGCGGAATGGCCGGTTGCGACGCAGGATCGGCAGCATGGCGGCCATCGATGGCCGGGCCTGCGGTTCGCCGGGCGAATCGACCAGACGCATCCGCCCAAAGATCAGCACCGAGCCAACGCCAAACACGGCGGCGACAGGAAACAGCCAGCGGTGCCCGATGGCGTCGAGCGCCCAGCCGGCGAGTGGCGTGAGCACAAGGACCGTGAGCGCCATGCCGACGCGAATGCCAGCCATGGCACGGCCGCGGTATTCGCGGGGGTAGCCCTGTTCCATGATGCGTGAATATGCCGGCGAGGGGATCGATTCCAGGATCCACATGATCGCAGTGAGCACGAGCAGCCATGGCGCGCCGCCAAATGCAAAGGCCAGCAGCAACGCGCCACGCCCCAGGCCCCAGCACCACACCGACAGGCCCATCGGCGAGATGTGCCGCAATGCGACCATGCTGAGCGGCGCGATCACCAGGCCGATGTAGGTGAATGCCACGTACAACGCCAGTGCTTCGGCTGATGCACCCTCGCGGCGCAGCACGACGGGCATGAACCCCAGGCAGGCGGCATGGAACACCCCATACGCCACCGAGGCCCACAACTCGACCCTGACGTTGAAGCCGACAGCGCTCGGAACCCGCCCGACGAGCGCACGCTCGATCCACCATGCCGCACGTTGTCGCATTCGCTTGCCTGCCTCGTGTTGCCGTCGCCGGGCCGTCAGCCTGCTATGCATCGATTGTAGCACGCAGCGTGCTGCGCCCCTGCCAGCAGTTGCGGTGCGATACCCCGGCCCCGGAAACGAGCAGGTACCGCGCGGGGGCGCGGCCGGCATGATCATGACCCTGAATCAGCCTTGTGGATCCGTTCATGGCCACCAGCGCACGCGACCAGCCCGCGCTGCGGCTCGCCCGGCAACGCGGCCTGATCGCCGGGTCCGGGGTGTGACCCTCGCCCGCGGCACCCGCCAGTGGGTGCATGCAACAGCCCGTGGCAGGCCCGCCCCGTCGTGGCACGACACCCTCGCTGCCGCATGGTGATGCGGGCGCCCAGGCAGGCCCACGGAGCCGCAATCCAGCGGCCACGCACCGTGTCGCGACGACGCAAGCCGGGTATAATGGCGGCGAAGCCCGCTGCGCGAGAGAGGTTCCCCGATGATCGTCCTGGTCATGGTCGATGGTGTCCGCCCCGACGCGCTCGACGCGACGCCCTGCCCGACATTCGCCGCCATCCGTGCCCGTGGGGCCAGCACCATGCAGGCCCAGAGCGTGATGCCCTCGGTGACACTGCCATGTCACATGTCGATTTTTCACTCGGTGCCGCCGGCGCGCCACGGCATCACCGACAATCTGTACCTGCCGATGGCGCGGCCGGTCACCGGGCTGGTCGAACGGCTGCGACACCATGGGCACCGCAGCGCGTTCATCCACAACTGGGAGCCGCTGCGCGATCTGAACCGCCCCGAGACGCTGGCGCTGTCGTACTACGTCGAAGCGCCGTATACCCACCAGTACGACAACGAGGTCGCCGCGCAGGCGGCGCGGGTGATCGCCGACGGTCGCCATGCGTTCGTGTTCGTGTACCTCGGCGGGGTCGACGTCGCCGGACACGCCTTTGGCTGGATGTCGCCCGGCTACCTCGAGCAGCTGCGCCATCTCGACGCCGATCTGGGCACCATCGTCGCCGCGCTGCCGGCTGATGCGACCCTGATCGTACACGCCGATCATGGCGGCCACGAGCGCACCCACGGCACCGCCAGCCCCGACGACATGACCATCCCGTGGATGGCGTTCGGTCCCGGCATTCGCGCCGGCTACACCATCACCGAGCCGGTGAGCCTGCTCGATACCGCGCCGACGATCACCCACATGCTCGGCATCGGCCCCGATGCGGCCTGGGAGGGCCGTGCCATCACCGAAATACTCATCTGACGTGTGGCCCCATCCGACAGGAGGCGAATCCCCATGGCTGCGACCCTCGATCTGATCGCGGTGGACATCGGCGCTTCGGGTGGCCGGGTCGTGTGTGGTGCATTCGACGGCCAGC
>CAIQIY010000298.1 GCA_903871975.1 uncultured Chloroflexota bacterium
ACCAGCCGCCACGCGCCCGTCGGCGCCAGCAGCTGGCCCAGCGCGCCATCGCCGCAACCGACGTCGAGCAGCCGGCCGTGCCGGCCCGCGAGCAACCGCTGTGCAGCGACGACGCGGGGCGCGATGGCGGCCGTCAGGCCATCGGCGCGGCGGCGGCGCCAATACGCCTGGTAATACCCTGCCAGGTCAGGGCCATCAGGCACGCGCGCGCTCCCCCAGCAACCCACTCACGATGCGGTCGATACGCCCGAGGAACGCCTCGTACCCCTGAGGCTCGAGCGAGTCGTTCGGGATGATCACATCCGCGAAGCGGCGCGACGTCTCGACGAAGGCGTCGTGCATCGGCCGCATCGTACGCAGATACTGCTCGATCACCGACTCCGCCGTGCGGCCCCGCTCGTGCACATCGCGCCTGATGCGCCGGATGAGCCGCACATCGCCGGGCGCATCGACGAAGATCTTCACATCGATGCGGTCACGCAGCGCCGGATCGGTATAGATCAGGATGCCCTCGACGACGATCAATGGCCGTGGTTCGATCGTCAGCGTTTCGACGCGCCGCGTATAGCCGGTGAAGTCATAGGTCGGTGCAGCGATCGGCCGCCCGGCGCGCAATGCATCGAGCTGTGCCACGAACAACGGTGTCTCGAGCGCATCGGGGTGATCAAAGTTGAGGCTGACGCGCTCGGCGAACGGCAAGTGCGAGAGATCACGATAGTACAGGTCATGCGGCACATACGCCACGCGCATCGCGCCAAACCGCCGCAGGATCACCTGCGAGACCGTCGTCTTGCCCGAGCCGCTGCCACCGGCCACGCCGATCACCAAGGACTGTCTCACGCATGGCCTCCCGGATGCTGATGGGCATCACGCTGCGCCGGCCGCGACATCGACGACCTGCTGCAGGATCACGGCGGTCGTCATCGGCCCGGTGCCGCCCGGTACCGGCGTGATCGCGGCAGCATGGGCGCTGACGGCAGCGACATCGACGTCGCCGACAATCGTCCCGTCGGGCAGCACGTTGATGCCGAAATCGACCACGACGGCACCCGGCCTGACCATCTCGCCGGTGATGATGCCGGCGCGGCCGGTGGCGCTGACGACGATGTCGGCACTGCGCACGAGGGCTGCCAGATCGGTGGTGCGCGAGTGGGCCAGGGTGACGGTGGCGTGGGCATGCGACAGCAGCAACGCCATCGGCCGGCCGACGACCGCACTGCGGCCGACGACGACGGCATGTCGGCCGACCAGCGGGATCTGGTAGTGGCGCAGCAGCGCCATGCCGCCCGCCGGCGTGGCCGGGAGCAACGTGGCACGGCCGTGACTCAGCTCGCCGGCATTCCATGGGCTGATGCCATCGACGTCCTTGGTGGCGACGATCGTGCGCGATACCTCGGCGCCGTCGCAGTCGGCCGGCAGCGGTGTCTGCACCAGAATGCCGTCGATCTGCGGATCGTGATTGAGCTGTACAAGCTGCTCCAGCACGTGCTCCCTGGTGGCTTCGGCGGCGAGTGGCACAACCCGGCAGGTGATGCCGACATCGGCGGCGGCGCGCGCGAGCGCGCGGACATAGCTGCGCGCCGCGGCGTCGCCGGCTGGATGCAGCACAGCCAGCGCCGGGTTGCGGCCACGCTGCATGGCGACGCGCTCGGCGGCCTGGCGGGTGTCGCTGCGCATGGCACGCGCCACGACGCGCCCATCGAGGATCATCGCAGGCATGTGGTCACCCCGCTCTGACGCGCTGCACCAGCCGCTGCACCCTGGCTGCATCGAGCTCGGTGAAGCTTATGCTCACGCCGGTCGCCACCAGGAAGGCATCGGTGTACGGCAGGTAGTCACCGACATTCTCGGGCGTGATGCCACTGGCGATCGCCAGCGGTGCCGCGCCGAGCGCCGCACGCATCGCCCGGATCCGGGCGACGTCGGCCGCCAGGCCGGTGCCCGGCCCACTGGTCGTCACGACGTCGACATACGGCACTGCTGCTGCACAGGCCGCCGCCAGATCATCGGGCTGGCGCTGATACTTGAACGCGACTCCGCCGAAGTGCAGTGCCGCGGGTGCATGCTGGCGCTGGGCCGCCAAGATCGCCGCCGCCGCCGGTTGGTCTGTGCAGCGCTCGTCGATCGCCGCGTTGTCGCTCCACAGCGCATCGAGGCCGCCGCCGAGCAGCTCGAAGCCCTGGGCTGGCGCGCGGTCGAGGCAATTCGCACCGATGAACCAGTCGGGCCAGCGTGTGCGTAGGTGGGCGGCGATCGGGCGTAACGCCTCGCCGCTGATGGCATGATTGATCACAAACACGCCATCGGCGCCGGCAGCGTGCGCGATGGCGGCATTGCGCTCGGCCTGGCCGGCGTCTTCGGCGTGAATCACGATGAAGACACGTGGCGTGGTACCAAAGCGTGTTCGGTAGCGCGCATCAGTCATCGCGCCCTCGCACAATCAATGAGCGGCCGGTCATCGCCGACGCCGGCGCCAGCCCGAGCAATTCCAGCAGCGTCGGTGCAACATCGGCCAACCGGCCGGCACGCAGCCGCACCTCATCGAAGCCGGATGCCGCATCGGCGATCAGCAGACACGGCACCGGGTTGGTCGTATGGGCGGTATGTGGCCCACCCGTCAGCGGATCGATCAACTGCTCGGCATTGCCGTGATCCGCGGTGATCAGCGCCACGCCGCCGCGTTCCAGCACTGCCGGCACGATCGCCCCCAGACACGCATCGACAGTCTCGACTGCCGTGATCGTGGCCGGCAGCACGCCCGTGTGGCCGACCATGTCGGCGTTGGCGAAGTTGACGATGATGAAGTCATAGGTGTCTTCGGCCAGTGCCTGCAGGATGCCATCGCGGATGGCCAGCGCACTCATCTCGGGTTTCAGATCATACGTGGCGACATCGCGCGGCGATGGGACCAGCAAGCGATCCTCGCCCGGGTACTCGCGCTCACGGCCACCATTGAAGAAGAACGTCACATGGGCATACTTCTCGGTCTCGGCGACATGCAGCTGCCGCAGGCCAGCGTCACTGATCACCTGCGCCACCGGCACCTCGATGTCACGGATATCGAAGGCCACTGATACCGGCAGCCCCTTCTCGTATTCGCGCATCGCCACGTACAGCAAATCCTGCAGTGCCGCCCGCGCGAACCCGCTGAACTCCGGCAGGACGAATGCCTGGGTGATCTGGCGAGCGCGATCCGCGCGGAAGTTGAAGCAGATCACCGAGTCGCCCGCGCCGATCGTCGCCAGCGGCCGGCCCTCGTGGTGGATCACCGTCGGCTCGATGAATTCGTCGGTGACACCTGCCGCGTATGCCTGCCGGATCGCCGTCTCGGCGCTCGTGGCAGTGGCGCCGAGGCCATCGACCAGCGCCTCATAGGCGCGCTGCGTGCGTTCCCAGCGTCGATCGCGATCCATCGCATAGTAGCGGCCAGCCACGCTGGCCACCTGGCCGACGCCCAACTCGGCCATGGTGCTCTCGAGGTCCTGCAGATAGCCGAGGGCGCTCTGCGGCATCGTATCGCGGCCATCGGTGAATGCGTGCACGAATACCTGCTGCAAGCCGGCGCGGCGCGCCAGCTCGAGCAAGGCCTTCTCGTGGCGGATATGGGCATGCACACCGCCGCTGCCGAGCAAGCCGACGATGTGCAGCCGCGAACCACGGGCGCGCACGTGCTCCACTGCGGCGATGAATGCTTCGTTTTCGAAGAAGCTGCCATCATCGATCTGACTATCGATGAACGTGATCGACTGAATCACCACAAACCCGGCGCCGAGATTGAGGTGTCCCACCTCGGAGTTGCCCATCTGGCCTGGTGGCAGACCGACATCGCGTTCGGCGGCGTGCAACAGGCTCCACGGGCGGCTGGCGCGCCAGGCGTCGATGTTGGGCGTCTGCGCCAGGCGAATCGCGTTGCCCTCGGTCTCTTCTCGCTCACCCCAGCCATCGAGGATGGCCAACAACACCGGTCGGGGGCGCTTCGGCACCACAGTCTCCCGTCATTCAGGGCACGCCATCATCGGCGCGCGGCTCACTTCTTGCGGCTGCGGGCCGACCCGCGCGTGGGTGCCTGGCGGCCACGCGTCGGGCGTGCGTCGCCGGGCACGGCTGGTGCAGCCCCTGCTGGCTGTGCCTGCATCAATGCCGCCAATTCGGCCTCGCGGCCAAGATGACAGGCCTTGAACTTCCGCCCGCTGCCGCATGGGCATGGGTCGTTGCGGCCGACATCGGCGTTGACCGGCTTGCGCACCACCTGGGCCTGTTGGGGCTGGGCACCGGCGACGCCGGCCCGGGCGGCGATCAACTGGCGCTGACGCGCCTCGGCCTCGATCTGGCGCAACTGCTGCTCGTATTGCAACGAGATCGGAAACAGCTGACTCACGACGGATCGCTGGATGGTGGCCTTCAGCTCATCGAACATCTGGAACGCGTTCCGTTGGTACTCGATGAGCGGATCGCGCTGTGCGATCGCCTGCAGACCGATTTCCTGCCGCAGGTCCTCCATGCCGGTGAGATAGTCGATCCACTGTCGGTCGATCACCGACAACAGGACGCGCTGCTCAACATAATGCATCTTCTCGGGACTGATCGCCGCCTCGCGTTGCTCGTAGGCGTCCTCGACGGAGTCGAGCAGCACCGCAACGATCTCATCGGGCGCCAACGGCTCGAGATCGGCTTCGGCGACCGGGGCGACAGGATTGATCGCACGCCACGCGCGCAGCAGCCCGATCAGATCGCGCTCAGGTTCGTCGGCACCGGTCGCCGGTTTGACGTAGCGATCGACCAGGATCGCGAGCTCTTCCTCGAACATCTCCAGCACGCGATCGCGCAGACCCTGCCCCTGAAGAATGGCGCGGCGATCGGCGTAGATGATCAGGCGTTGCTTGTTCATCACATCATCGAATTCGACGGTGTGCTTGCGGATATCGAAGTTGTACCCTTCGACGCGCGTCTGGGCACCTTCGATCGAGCGATTGATCAGCCGCGCCGAGATTGGCACGTCATCTTCGACGCCGAGGCGCTCCATCAGCCCCTTGACGCGGTCGACCGGGCCAAACCGGCGCATCAGGTCATCTTCGAGCGACAGAAAGAACCGCGACGAGCCGGGATCGCCCTGGCGGCCGGCGCGGCCGCGCAGCTGGTTGTCGATCCGGCGCGATTCGTGGCGCTCGGTGCCGATGATGTGCAAGCCGCCAAGGCGCTTGACCTCGTCGCCTTCGGTGCGCGTGATCGCACGCGCTTGCTCGAGCGCTGCGCGGCGCTGTTCGCTGTTGGCGTCAGTCAGCGCGAGGCTCTGTGCCGCGAGGAGCTCCTCGAGCAATCCGTCGGGATTGCCGCCGAGCAGGATGTCGGTGCCACGCCCAGCCATGTTGGTGGCGATGGTGACGCTGCCGCGCCGCCCGGCCTGTGCCACGATGCGCGCCTCGTGCTCGTGGAACTTGGCATTGAGGACGTGGTGGTCAATGCCGGCGGCGTGCAGGATCGTGCTCAGGCGCTCGGACGTCTCGACCGACGTCGTGCCGATGAGGACCGGGCGGCCGACCGCGTGGACCTCGGCGACATCGCGGGCGACGGCCTGAAACTTGGCGGCCTCGGTGCGATAGATTTGGTCGTCGAGGTCGACGCGCACCATCGGCCGATGGGGTGGGATCGGCACGACGTCGAGGTTGTAGATCTTGCCGAACTCTTCGCGCTCAGTGTAGGCCGTGCCGGTCATGCCGGCCAGCTTGGCGTACATGCGGAAGAAGTTCTGGAAGGTGATCGTCGCCATGGTGATGTTTTCCTGGCGCAACCGTACCCCTTCCTTGGCTTCGACCGCCTGGTGCAACCCGTCGCCCCAGCGCCGCCCCGCCATCTTGCGGCCGGTGAACTCGTCGACGATCACGATTTCGCCATCTCCCTCGACGATGTAGTCGCGATCGCGATGGTAGATGTACTCGGCGCGTAGCGCATTTTCGACATAGTGGGTCTGACGGGAGTGCTGTGGATCGTAGAGGCTCTCGTTGTCAGGGATGCGCAGCAGCCGCTCGACCTTCCGGATACCGGCTTCGCTGAGCAGGATGGCTTTGCTGCGTGGATCGATCATGAAATCACCGTCGGGGTCGATGTCTTGTTTCCTGACCTCGTCGGGGGTGAATTTGCTGGGGCGCAGCTGCCGCACCAGCTGTGCGAAGCGCCGGTATTCGTCGCTGCTCTGCTGCGCCGGCCCCGAGATGATCAGCGGTGTGCGCGCTTCGTCGATCAGAATGTTGTCGACCTCGTCGACGATGGCGTAGTGCAACTCGCGCTGGTTGAGCTGGGCGAGCTCGGCCGCCATGTTGTCGCGCAGGTAATCGAAGCCAAACTCGTTGTTGGTGCCATAGGTGATGTCGGCTGCGTATGCCTCGCGCCGCGTCACCGGGCGCCAGTGGATCAGGCGGCGATCCTCCTGATCGGCTCGCGGATCGATATGGGTCTCGTCGTAGATCGCCGAGAGATCATGCGCAATCACGCTGACGCTCAGGCCGAGGCGTCGGTAGATCGGCCCCATCCAGCCGGCGCCAACACGTACCAGGTAGTCGTTGACGGTGATGAGATGGCAGCCTTTGCCCAGCAATGCATTGAGGTACAACGGCAGCGTGGCGACGAGCGTCTTGCCTTCGCCGGTGCGCATCTCGGCGATCCTGCCCTGGTGCAGCACGATGCCACCGATGAGCTGAACATCGTAGTGGCGCTGACCGATGGCGCGCCGTGCGGCCTCGCGGACGCTGGCGAACGCCTCGGGCAAGAGCTCGTCGAGCGTGGCACCATCGGCGATGCGCTCGCGGAAGCGCGCCGTCTGGTCGCGCAACTGCGTGTCGTCGAGGGCCATCATTGTGGGCTCGAGCGCATTGATTGCCGCGACGAGCGGCTGAAGCTTCTTGATGGCGCGCTCCGGGCCGAACCCGAAGAGGCGCTCGAACAGTGCACGCATGGATCGCATTCTCCTCACGCGTCGCCGGGTATGCGGGCCGACGTGGCGGGGACATCGAGTCGCGTGGCCGCAGCCGACCGCCAATATTATAGCACACGACCCTCGGCCAGCCGGCCAGAGCGCCGGATGGCGTACAATCTGGCGTGCTGCTGTCGGCTCGATGGAGATGGTCGATGACGAATCCGTCTGCACTGCCACGCTGGTGGCCGGCGTTGCTGCCGGTGCTGGGGTGTGGCGCACTCTATCTTGCGACGATGTCGCCGGATGTCCAGGCCGGCGATTCGGCCGAGTTCCAGCTCGCGGCCGTGATCGGCGGCGTGCCGCATCCGACGACCTACCCGTTGTATGTGCTGCTGGGCCGCGCGAGTGTGGCGCTGGTTCCCTGGGGGGTGCCGGCGTGGCGTGTGACGCTGGTCTCGGTGGTGTGTGCCGTGCTGGCCCTGGCGGCGCTGTGGCGCGTGCTGTGGCGCCTCGGCGAATCGCGTGCCGCAGCCACGCTGGCGGTGCTGGCCGTCGGGCTGGCGCCGGGGGTCTGGAATGTGGCGACGATCGCCGAGGTGTATGCGTTGCTGTTGCTGGTGTTGCTGGCGTTCGCCGGCGCACTCCAGCAATTGCTGGCAGGCGACCGGCGTGCGTATGCGCCAGTGATCGGCCTGGGCGTGCTCGGCAGCCTGCACCATGGGCTGTTCGTGGTGTGTGCGGCATTGCCGGGGATGCTGGCGCTGTGGTGGGCATGGCGCCGCCTGCAGCTGACGCCGCCCTGGCGGCCGGTTCTGGCGGCACTGGCGCTGGGCATGGTGCCGCAGCTCTATCCGCTGGTGCAGTTCGCCCGCCTCGGGCCGTTCGATGGCAGCGACTACGGTTTGCCGGCCGGATACTTCTGGGGGGCACCGCGCACGTGGGGCGAGGTCCTGGATCTGATGACTGGCGGTGCCGTCCGGCGTGGCATCTTCGCCTGGCCCGATGCCGCCGGTGCCGCACTGATGCTGGCCGGCATCGCACGGCGCATGCTGTTCGAGTTTGGCCCGGCGGGTGTGGTCGCCGGTGCGCTCGGGTTGTGGCTGCTGGCACGTGAGCGGCCACACTGTTTCGCGCTGGTGTCGGCACTGGCCGTGCCGGCGTTGGGTTACCTGCTGGCGCTTGGGCCAGCTGTCGGCGACTGGCCGGTGTTCACGTTGCCGTTGTTGATTCCGTGGACGCTCGGGATCGCCTGGGCGGTGCGCTGGGCGCTGCGGCACGCGGGTCGGCGGCGACATATGCTGCTGCTGCTTGCAACGATCCTGGTGCTGGCCTGGGGTGCGACGCGCTATCGGGTTTCGGCCAAGCAGCATCTGACGCTGTATCGCGAGTTTGCCGCTGCCGTGCATCAGGTGCTGCCAGCCGGTGCAGTCGTGATGACGCACTGGGAGCAGGGCATGACGCTGCAGTACCTACGCGTTGCCGAGGGCCGCCGTGCCGACGTTTGGATCGACGTGGTGGAGCCGGGCGACGATCCGTGGCTGGCGCGTGCCCG
>CAIQIY010000299.1 GCA_903871975.1 uncultured Chloroflexota bacterium
GCGGTGCGCCAGTGCCCGACGGCAGCTATGCGGCGCTGACGATGCACCATGCTGCGCCCCTGGTGATCGCGCAGCGCCATCCGCTCATCGGCATCATCACCGCCTTCTGCAGCTACACCCCGACCACCTTCCCGATCTGGGGCAACAGCCGGACCTTCTCGTGGGAGCCGTTCCTCGAGCAGACACTCGTGCCCGGCCAGACGGCAGCATGGTCGATCGATTATGAGTTCTGACCGGCAGGTGCCTGTCGCGTATGAAAGAGTCGAGTTGTGGACCAGAACTACCTGCAACGGATCCTGACCAGCCGGGTCTACGACGTGGCCAGCGAGACGCCGTTGCAAGCCGCGCCGCGGCTCTCGGCCCGCTTGCATTCGCGGGTCTTCCTCAAACGCGAGGACCTGCAGCCGATCTTCTCGTTCAAGATCCGCGGTGCGTACAACAAAATGGCACACCTCACCACCGAGGAGCGCGAGCGCGGCGTGATTACGGCATCGGCCGGCAATCATGCGCAGGGTGTCGCCTTCGCCGGGCAGCGGCTGAACATCCGCTCGGTGATCGTGATGCCGGCGACGACGCCATCGATCAAGGTGCGGGCGGTGCGCGAACGCGGCGCCGAGATCGTGTTGCACGGCGACAGCTACAGCGATGCCGAGGCACGGGCGTACGAGATTCAGGCGACGGAAGGCCTCACGTTCGTCCACCCGTATGATGACCCGCACGTCATCGCCGGGCAGGGCACCATCGGGCTGGAACTGAGCCGCCAGATGACCGCGCGACCGTTCACGGTGTTCGTGCCGATCGGTGGCGGTGGCCTGATCGCCGGCATCGCCGTATTCCTCAAGAGCATCATGCCCGACGTACGCATCGTCGGCGTCGAACCCGACGACTCCGACGCGATGGTGCGCAGCGTCCGCATGGGCGAACGCATCACCCTCAGCCAGGTCGGCATCTTCGTCGATGGCGTCGCCGTGCGCCGCGTCGGCGTCCATACCTTCGTCCTGGCACGGCGGTATGTCGATGACTACATTCAGGTCTCGACCGATGACGTCTGCGCGGCGATCAAGGACGTCTTCGAGGATACCCGTGCCGTGATGGAGCCGGCCGGCGCACTGGCGGTCGCCGGCATGAAGGCCTATGTGGAACGTCGCGGTGTGCGCAATGCCGATCTGGTGGCGCTGACATGCGGCGCAAACCTGAACTTCGATCGGCTCAAACACATCGCCGAACGCGCCGAGATCGGCGAACGGCGCGAGGCACTGCTGGCGGTGACCATCCCCGAGCGCCCGGGTTCGTTCAAGGCGTTCTGCCGTGCGGTCGGCCAGCGCAGTATCACCGAGTTCAACTATCGCTTCGCACCCCGCGACGACGCCGTGGTCTACGCCGGCATCCAGCTCGAGAACGCCAATCAGCGCGCCAGCTTGATCAATTCGCTGCGCGGTCACGGCTATCCGGTGCTCGACCTGACCCAGAACGAACTGGCGGTGGTGCATCTGCGCCATCTGGTCGGCGGCCGCGCGCCCGAGATCGCCGATGAACGCCTGCTGTCGTTCGAGTTTCCCGAACGCCCCGGCGCGTTGCTTCAGTTCCTTGAAGCGCTCGATGAAACCTGGAACATCAGCTTGTTCCATTACCGCAATCATGGTAGCGCCAACGGCCGCGTGCTCGTCGGCATTCAGGTGCCCGCCGATGATTTGCTGCGCTTCGGCGTGTCGCTCAGTCAATTGGGCTATTATTATGTCGATGAAACCGAGAATCCGGGCTACCGGGCATTCTTGAAGTGAGGGCATGCGCGACGCGATCGCGCGACCGCGGGTGGGAGGGATGCCGTGCAACATGCCGGATTGCGTTTTCTGTTGCCGTACATGCGGCCATACTACCGACACCTGGTGATTGGCACGCTCTACGCGCTGATCGGTGCAGCCGCCAGTGCGTTCAGCCCGGCGCTGCTCGGGCTGGCGGTCGACCAGGTGATCGCGGGGATCAGCAGCGAGATCCTGGTGGGATACGCGCTGGGGATCATCGGGTTGACGATCATCCTGGCGGTCTTCCGATACCTGTTGCGCATGCTCACCGGCGAAATCGCGGCGGGCGTGAGCTACCGGATGAGCCAGGACCTGTTCGCGCGCATCCTGCTGCTGGATCGGGCAACGCTGGCACAATTCGGCACCGGCGATCTCCTGTCGCGGGCATCGAACGACTTCATCTACATCTGGCGCTTCTACAGTGCCGGATTTCAGATGTCGATCCACGCCTTGTTCCTGCTGGCGATCGGCTGCGGCCTGATGGCGCTCACCAGCCCGTCGCTCGCCGGGCTGGTCGTCGTGATGTTGTTCCTGACCATCGGCGTGCAGATCTGGCTGGGGCCGGTCGTCGAGCACGCATTCGACCGGGTACAGCAAGCGTTGGCGCAGCTGTCGGCCTACGCGCAGGAGCACCTGACCGCACAGCGCATGCTGGCAGCCTACGCGCAAGAGCAGCACGCCGTCGCGCAATTTCAGCAACACAACGACGCATTTGTGCAGCGCAACATGGAGTTCGTGCTGCGATCGAGCGCCATCTCGCCCTTGCCGAGCCTGGTCGTGCGGCTGGCGGCGGCGCTGGTCGTCGGTGTCGGCGGCGCGATGATCATCGCCGGCGAGCTCAGCATCGGCCAGTACGTCCAGTTCATCGTGTATCTCAGCCTGCTCAGCGGGGCAGCACAGTCGCTCAGCCAGGCCTTCGAGCGGCTCCAGCAGGGCAGCGCCGCCGCCGGGCGCATCGGCGAAGTGTTGCGGCGCATGCCGCAGATCGCCGACAGCGCGCAGGCCATCGCGCCAGCCATCAGCGGCGCGCTGCGCCTCGAGGGCATCGGCGTACGGGCGCCGGGGAACGGCCGCTGGATCCTGCGCGACGTGACGCTCGACATCGCCGCAGGCACGACGCTCGGCATCGTCGGCGCGACGGGTGCCGGCAAGAGCACACTGCTCAGCCTGCTCGGCCGCGTGATCGACCCGGACGCCGGGCGGATCGCGCTTGATGGCATCGACATCCGCGACATCGCGCTGGCCACACTGCGTCGGCACGTCGTGATGGTGCCGCAGGAGACATTGCTGTTCAGCGTGGAACTGCGCCACAACATTACGCTGGGCCTCGACGCGCTCCCCGACGAGCGCATCCACGAGGCGGCACGTGCCGCGCGGCTGACCAACGACCTGGCACAGCTGCCGCAGGGGCTGGCGACGATCGTCGGCGAGCGTGGTGCTACGCTCTCGGGTGGGCAGAAGCAACGCACTGCCATCGCGCGCGCACTGGTGCGCGATCCGCGCATCCTGGTGCTCGATGATGCGCTGGCCAGCGTCGACACCCACACGACCGCCGAGATCCTCGGCGAGCTGCGCGCCGCCCGCGCCGGGCGCACCTGCCTGATCGTGAGCCAGCGCATCGCCTCGGTGCGCGATGCTGACCTGATCGTCGTGCTCGAGCACGGGCGGATCGTCGAGCAGGGCAGCCACCAGACATTGCTGGCGCGCGACGGCCTGTATGCCGCGATGTATCGGCGCGAGCTGCAGCAGGCCGAAGAGGCGGCTGGCGAGCACGAGCTGGCACAGTTGCCGGAGGACCTGGAGCGATGACTCTGCAACACGACACGGCAGCGCAACGCGAGGTGCGCGCACAGGATGCAGCGCTGATCTGGCTGCTGGCGACGACGATGCGCCCCCACTGGCGCCCGCTGGCGATCTCGCTGGTGTTGCTGCTCGGCACCGCCGCCCTGAACGTGGTGCCGCCCTACCTGATGCAGGTCGCCATCGATGGCCCGATCGCCGCCGGCGATGCCTCGGGTGTGCTGCCACTGGCGTTGCTCTACGGCGCCGCCGCGCTGGCGATGTTCGCCATGCAGTACGCCTACACCTACTTTCTGCAACAGGCCGGGCAGCGCGCCCTCGCCGACCTGCGGCAACGCATGTTCGGCCATATCATGCGCCAGTCACAGGAGTTCTTCGGCCGCACGCCGGTGGGCGATCTGGTGACCAGGCTCACCAGCGACATCGATACGATCAACTCGGTGCTCTCGACCAGCTCGGTGACGATTCTGGTCGAGGCGATGACGCTGATCGCGATTGTGGTGGTGATGTTCGCGACCAACTGGCAGCTGGCGGCGCTGGCGCTGGCAGTGCTGCCGCTGCTGGCGCTGGTGACGCGCTACTTCCGTGTGCGCATCCGCGATTCGTCGACTGGCGAGCGCAGCGCGCTGGCGCGGACGAGCGCGTTTCTCAACGAGCATCTGCACGGTATGACGGTGGTGCAGCTGTTCGGTTATCAGCGCGAAGCCGCCCGGTTGTTCGATGGCTTCAACTGGGCCTATCGGCGTGCGCTGCTGCTGCTGCGGAAGCACAGTGCCTACTTCCTCGCGACCCAGGAAATCCTTGCGGCCGTGGGGTTGGCGCTGGTGCTGTACGGCGGCGGCGAAGGCGTGCTGGCTGGCTGGGCGACGCTCGGCACGCTCGTGGCGTTCATCCAGTACACCGAACGCGCCTTCCAGCCGGTGCTGCGCCTCGGCGAACAATATAATGCCGTGCAGATCGCGCTGGGGGCTGCCGAGCGCGTGCAACGCATGCTGACGAGCGAACCGACGGTGCGCGAGCCCGACACGCCGCAGGCGTTGCCCCGCGTGCGCGGCGCGATCGAGCTGCGCCACGTGAGCTTTGCGTACGTGCCGACCGAGCCCGTGCTGCGCGATGTGTCGCTCCACATTCCTGCCGGCCAGAATGTGGCAGTCGTCGGCGCGACCGGTGCCGGCAAGTCGAGCCTGGTCGGCCTGCTGGCGCGATTCTATGATCCACAGCAGGGGAGCATCCTGCTCGATGGCGTCGACATCCGACGCCTGGGGCTGCACAGTCTGCGGCGGGCGGTGGCCGTGGTGCCGCAGGACCCGGTGTGCCTGCCGGGCAGCATCGCCTTCAACATCCGGCTCTACCGCGACGACGTGAGCGACGCCGATGTGCGGCGTGCTGCGGCGCTGGCGAATGCGGCACCGTTCATCGAGCAGCTCCCCGGCGGCTACGACTACGTATTGCTGCCGGGTGGCGCGAATATCTCGGTGGGGCAACGGCAATTGCTGGCGCTGGCCCGCGCGCTGGCGCTCAGCCCCGAAGGCGTGCTGGTGCTCGATGAAGCGACCAGCAGCATCGATACCGCGAACGAGGCCTTGATTCAGGAGGCACTGGCGCGCATCCTGCGAACACGCACCTCGGTCGTGATCGCGCATCGCCTGAGCACGATTCGCAACGCCGATCGGATCATCGTCATGCACCGCGGCAAGATCGTGGAGGACGGTACGCACGAGGCGTTGCTGCAGCGCAACGGCTATTACGCGCGGCTTCACCGGCATCAGTTGGCGACGCGCTCGCAGTGATGAGAGCGGGACGAACGAGCATCTGGCTGGCGCGCCACGGCCAGACGCTGGCCAACCGGGAGCGGCGCTATCTCGGGCGCGGCGATAGCCCGCTCACGCCCTGGGGCACGGCGCAGACTGCACGCCTGGCGCGGCGTCTGCGACCGCATCCGTTCGATGTGGTGGTGAGCTCGCCGAGCCTGCGGGCATTGACGCTGGCGCAGCAGGTGGTGCAGGCGCGCACTGCGATGCTGCAGCACGATCCCGCCTGGGCCGAAGTGGCCCACGGTACATGGGAGGGCCTGACCTGGCGTGACGTGCTCGCGCGGCATGGCGCTGCGGCGCACGCACGCTTTGCCGAGCCGTGGCATGGCCGCGCCACCGGCGGCGAGAGCCTGGCCGAAGTGCACCGGCGCGTGTTCGACGCCTGGCATGCGCTGCTGACGACATGGGCAGGTGGCAGGGTCTTGGTGACGAGCCATGCCACGCCGATCCAGCTGGTGCTGTGCATCGTCAGTGGCATGCCACCCCACGAACCGTGGCGCTGGCGCATCGATCTGGGCAGCCTGACGATCATCGATGTCTATCCCGCTGGCCCGATCGTGCGGCAGGTGAACGAAGTCGCGCGTGGCAGCATGGGTGTCACGCCAGCTGACGAACGCGATTCGGCGGAGCGATACCACGATGGCTGACGCACGCGACCATCATCGGGTCAATGAGGGGATCCTGCGATGAGCGACTCCACGCTGCCGCCGACGCCGAATCGCTGGGGACCGCTGTGGCCCGTCGGCGAGGCCATTCGCTTCCTGACGGCCATTCCGGTGCCGGGGCTGCCGCCGATGAGCGAACGCAGCATCGCCGGCGCCATCCCATGCTTCCCGCTGGTCGGCCTGCTCATCGGTGGCGTGCTGGTCGCCACCGGGAGCGCAGCCGGCGCGCTGTGGGGCGATGGCGTGCGTGCCGTGGCCATCGTCATCGCGTGGGCGGCGGTCACCGCCGGCCTGCACCTCGACGGGCTGGCCGACACCTTCGACGCAGTGCTCAGCTGGCGCTCGCGTGAGCGCAAGCTTGAGATCATGCGCGACAGCCGCATCGGCACGATGGGCGCGCTGGCACTGATCACCGTCATCGCACTGAAGATCGCGCTGCTGGCACAGCCACACCCCGACTGGTGGCTGGCGCTGCTGCTGGCGCCGATGGTCGGCCGCTGGGCCGATCTGTGGAGCATCGTGCGGTTTCCGGCCGCCCAGGCCGGCGGGCTCGGCCGGAGCTTCCGCGAGCATGTCGGCATGCGCGCGATCATCTTCGCCACCAGTTGCGCCGTCGTGGCGGCTGCGCTCGTCGGGCCGCTCGGGCTATGCGCCCTGGTGGCCGCCTGGCTCTTCACCGAATGGCTCGGTCGCCGCTGGGTCGGCGAATTGGGCGGCCTCACCGGCGACACCTACGGTGCGCTGTGCGAACTGACCGAAGTGATCGTCCTGGCAGTGCTGCTCGTCAGCGTGCGCAGCTGATCGGTGGCCGAATGCGGTTCACGCTGGATCCGCATCGAACGGCAGCCCGAGCACTTCGCGGGCCGCGGCGGCGAGGAACAACGAGCCGGTGACACAGACCAGCGCCGCGTCGGGCCAACTGCGCGCCAGCGCCAGCGCATCGGCGGGATCGGGCACGCAGCGGATCGGCAGCGGAGCAGCGTCAGCGGCAGCCTGCAGCTGGATCGCCAGGTCATCCAATTCGCCCACCGCGCGATGATGCTGCGAGCTGGTGAGCACCACCGCTGCGGCATGACGCGCCAGCACCGGCAGCATGCGGGGCAGATCCTTGCCACGCGACGTGCCGAACACCACGACCGGCGTGACACCCGGGAACGCATCGGCCAGCGCGGCGAAC
>CAIQIY010000300.1 GCA_903871975.1 uncultured Chloroflexota bacterium
CAGCTCGCCGAGGCCGAACGCTCGCTGGAGCTCGAGCAATTGCGTGCACAGCACGCCGACGCCACGCTCGCCAACCTCGACGCTGCGCTCGTCGCATGCGATGCCCAGCTCGAACAGCTGCGCCAGACGCTGCATACGCTGCGCGACGCGCCGGCCCGCTGCGATGCGCTCACCCACGAGGTGCGACGCGCCCGCGAAGCCTTGGCCTCCCTGCAACACGATGTCGGCGAGCGGCATGCCGAGTTGGAGGCCAGCAAGCAGGCTGTCACCGAACACGCCAGCGTTCGGCAGGAACAGGCCGGCCTCGCACAGCGGCAGCAACGGTTTCAGACGCTGGTGCGCGCCTTCGGCAAGAAGGGCATCCAGGCGATGCTCATCGAACGCGCCCTGCCCGAGATCGAGGCCGAGGCGAATGCGCTGCTGCGCATGATGAGCGACAATCACCTTCAGGTTCAGTTCGTCACGCAATATCCCGGTGTCGGCGACCGGATCATCGAATCGCTCGAGATCAGGATTTCGGACGACATGGGCATGCGTGACTACCTGGCCTACAGCGGCGGCGAGGCATTTCGCATCGACTTTGCGATTCGCATCGCCCTGTCGAAGCTGCTGGCCAGGCGTGCCGGCGCACACCTCGAGACGCTGTTCATCGACGAGGGCTTCGGCACCCAGGACGCCCAGGGGCGCGATCGGCTGGTCGATGCGATCACGTCGATCCAGCAGGAGTTTCGCCGCATCCTCGTCGTCACCCACATCCAGGAACTGCGCGACATGTTCCCGGTACACATCGAGATCACCAAGACGGCCGAGGGGAGTCGATGGCAGATCGTCTGAGCGCCGACTGGCCGACATTCGCGACGTTGCCGGCCGGTCGCTTCGCGATGGGAACGGCCGAGCAGCACTTGAGCACGCTGGCGCGGCACTACGGCGGCACGCGCGAGTCGTATCGCGAGGAGACGCCACAACACGATGTCACCGTCGCTCACTGCGCGATCGCGACGACGCCCGTCACGGTGGGCTGGTACGCACGCTTCGTCGCCGACACCGGCACTGCCGCGCCCGCCGGCTGGTCGGGTGGCATGCCGCCGGCCGGCCGGGAGCTGCATCCGGTCGTCGATGTCACCTGGCACGATGCCCGGGCGTTCTGCGCCTGGCTGACGCCACAGCTCGCCGCAGCGCCGGCATGGCACAACTGGCATGCACGCCTGCCGACCGAGGCCGAATGGGAGTACGCCGCACGCGGCACGGACGGGCGCCAATTCCCCTGGGGCGATGCATGGCAGCCCGACGCCGCCAACACGCGCGAGTGCGGCCTGGCGCTGACCACGCCGGTGGGGAGCTGGCCGGCAGGCGTCAGCCCGGCGGGGTGCCACGACATGGCTGGCAACGTCTGGGAGTGGACACATACACTCGATCGCGGCTATCCGTATCGCGCCGATGACGGCCGCGAAGACCCGGGCGCTGCGGGGCGGCGCATCGCCCGGGGCGGCTGCTACGCCAACCCCCACGGCTATGCGCGCTGTGCCTGCCGCTTTCGGATGGCACCGACGGTGCGCAATGCATTTCTGGGCTTTCGGGTCGTGCTGGCAGCCCATCGCGCCCACCAGGCAGCCTGAATGGCGCGATCGCCACGGGGCGGCGCGCTCGTCGATCGCATGCCGGCGCGGGCCGGACGAACAGATGAGGGATCGTGACAACAGTCATTCTGGCCGAAGGCAAAGAACGGCCGGTACTCCAGCGCCATCCATGGATCTTCTCGGGCGCGATCGCACGCGTGGCCGGCTACGTCGGCCGCGGCGACGTCGTCGAGGTTCATGCTGCCGATGGCAGCTGGCTGGCCCGTGGTACCTGGAGCAGCGGCTCGCAGATTCGTGTGCGGCTGTTCAGCTGGAACGAGGACGAGCCGCTCGATGAGGCGCTGTTTCGCCGGCGCATCGCACGCGCGATCGAGCAACGCGCGCGCGGCGGCTTCGATCGGCGCACTGGCGCCTGCCGGCTGATCTACGCCGAAGCCGACGGGCTGCCCGGGCTGATCGTCGACCGCTATGCCGACTACCTGGTGTTGCAGCTGCTCACCCAGGGCATCGCCGCACGCGCCGGCCTGATCGTCGATCTGCTCGACGAGATGATCCGCCCGGCTGGCATCTACGAGCGCGGCGATGCCGAAGCGCGCGTCAAGGAAGGGCTGCCGCAGGAACACGTGCTGCATCGTGGTGTCATGCCCCCCGTGCCGCTCGACATCGACGACGGCGATCGGTCGTACCAGGTTGATCTCGTCGCGGGGCAGAAGACCGGCGCGTACCTCGATCAGGTGCACAACTACCGACGCGTGGCCCGCTATTGTGACGATGCCGACGTCCTCGATGCGTTCTGCTACACCGGTGGGTTCAGCCTCACCGCCGCCACGCGCGCACGCACCATCCTGGCCATCGACTCGAGCGAGGCGGCGTTGTCGGTGCTGCAGCACCAGGCTGCGCGGCGCCAGACCGGGTGCGCCATCGACTGCGTGGCCGGCGATGTCTTCCGCGAGCTGCGTCGGCTGCGCTACGAGGAACGCCAGTTCGACGTCGTGATCCTCGACCCGCCCAAGTTCGCGCACAGCGCCGGCCAACTCGAACGTGCCACGCGCGGCTACAAGGACATCAACCTGATCGCGATGCAGCTGCTGCGGCCCGGCGGCGTTCTCGCCACGTACTCGTGCTCCGGGCTGGTCAGCGCCGAGCTGTTCCAGAAAGTCGTCTTCGGCGCTGCCGTCGACGCCCGCCGCGACGTCCAGATCGTCGAACGCCTGGCCCAGGCACCCGATCATCCCGTCCTGCTGACCTTCCCCGAGAGCGAATACCTCAAGGGCCTGGTCTGTCGCGTCTGGTCATGAGGTGTCGCACATGGATCTGCATCATCTGCCACTGTTTCCGCTCGACATGGTGCTGTTCCCCGGAGCACCCCTGGCACTGCACATCTTCGAGCCGCGCTATCGGACGATGATCGGCGACTGCCTGGCACAACAGACCGAGTTCGGCGTCGTGTTGCGGCGCGTGCCGGCGGGGCTGGCTGCCGCAACCGTGTCTGCCGGGGGCTTCGACCAGATCTGCGCCGTGGGCACCACCGCACGCATCGTGGAGAGCGTGCGGCTCCAGGATGGCCGGTATTATCTGCAGTCGAATGGCGTCCGACGCTTTCGTATCACCGCGATCGTGAGCGATACGCCATATCTGGTAGCACGCGCCGAACCCTACGGCACGGCCCACGCGCCGCCGGGACGCGCTGCGCAGCTACGCCTGCGGCGCGCGCTGACCCAGTACTGGCAGGCGCTGCAGGCAGCGACGGGCCAGCCAGCCGCGACGGCAGATCTCGACGACGGGCCGACGCTCGCCGACGACCTGGCGCATGCGCTGCAGGTCGACGTGGCACAGAAGCAGCGCTGGCTCGAGCATCCGCCCGCCGGCCGCATCGATCAGATGATCGCCCGCTTGCGCGCCGAACAGGCGCTGCTGCCACCAACCCATCCGGCCGGAACACATCCGCATCCGTGGGCCTGGAACTGACCGATGATCACCGCGACGTGTCTGCTCGCGCTGCATCTGCCGGGTGTCCGCTCGCTCAAGGAGAAGCGCAGCAGCATCAAGTCACTGCGTGAGCGCGCGCGCCAGCGCTTCAACATCTCGATCGCCGAGGTTGATGCCCACGATCTGCATGCCCGCTGTGTCATCGGCATCGCGTGCGTCGCGCGCACCGGCGAGCACGCCCGCCAGCAGATCGACGCGCTGCTGGCGTGGATCGAAACCGAGCGCCCCGATCTGACGATCCTCGACGCCGACATCGAGCTGTTGTGAACCGATCAGACCGGCATGCGTCGGAAGGCCTCGGCCGCGCCCAGCCCGTGCTCGCGGCCCAGGTCGCTCGCCCGCTGGCGCACCCGCTGCTCCCAGCCGGTGGCGCGATCGAGCTGGGTGTGATGCTCGCACAACGCGGCGATCTTGCGCTCCAGCGTCGCGCTGATGTCCTCGATGTGGTCGGGCTGTTCGGCACCCCACAGGTACAGCGCCTCGGGCCGCCAGACGGCGATGCCGACCTGACCCAGGCCCGGCAGGAACAGGTGATCACGCGCCGATACCATGCCATCGATCACCGCAAACCCGATGGCGCGATGGTCGGGGTGGAACATGTATTGCTTCCATGGATCGTGGGTGAAGACCAGGTGCGGCCGCAGCATCCGCAGGTAGAGCGCCATCTCGAGGCGCAATGCCGGCGTCGCTTCGAGTTCGCCGTCGTTGTAGCGCAGGAAGATCACCCGTGCGCCGCCGATCACCTCCGCCGCAGCCAGTTGCTCGGCTTCGCGCTGCGCCGCGAGCGCATACGGCGAGATCGCCGGATCGTGGCTCCCCTTGTTGCCGTTGGTGCCGATGATGTAGGTGACATCCCAGCCTTCGGCGATCAGGCGCGCGATGGTGCCGCCCGCGCCAAACTCGTTGTCGTCGGGGTGCGCACCGATCACCAGCGCCCGCCGCGGTTCGTCTGCCATCGCCGCCTCGCCCTCGTCGCGTCGCCTCGCTGCCAATGCCGAGGCCCGGCCGTAGCCGGGCCCCCGATGGTGCCGATGGGTGGGATCGAACCACCGACCTAACGATTATGAGTCGTTCGCTCTAACCACTGAGCTACACCGGCACGGCACGGAATAGTAGCACACCCCGGCCCGACTGTCAACCATTGGACAAACCCTGCCCAAGCTGGTACACTCATACCACCAATCCTGCAGTGAGATGTCATGGACGTACGTACACGGCACCATACAACCCGCCTGCTGCTCCTCGTGCTCGTCGCGCCGTTGTTCCTTGCCTGTGCCATCGAAGGTGGCGTCGCGCCGTCCGACGGGTCTGCGACGGCGACGCCTGCCGGGGCGCTGATACTCCCCACCAACGCCGCAGTCGCCGAGCAGATCGCCGCACGCGAGGACACCTGGATCGTGGCGCTGAGTGACCGCCCGAGCAGTGCGTTCCCCTACCCCGAGACGGCTGGCGACCGGCGTGTCTCGGCCCCACTGATCGAATTGCTGTTTCCATCGCCCGTCCTGCCGTTCTCCTACAGCTACACCACCACCGGGGTTCTCGAGCGCATTCCATCATTCGAGAATGGCGACGTCGAGATCCGTGACGCCAGCGTCTATCTCGACGCCGCCGGCAACATCACCACCACCGTCACCGACGTGATCACCGACGTCGAGCAGCTCGCCGTCACCTATCGCTGGAACGAGGCACTGAGCTGGTCCGACGGCACGCCGGTGACCGCCGACGACTCCGTATTCGCCTACGAGGTCTCGCGCGAGGCACCGCAGAACGCCGAGATGCGCGAATTGCTGGCACAGGTCGTCGATTACGAGAAGGTCGACGATCACACGACGCGGGCGATCCTGCAGCCCGACTACTTCGGGCCGACCTATTTCCGGACATTCTGGACGCCGCTGCCACGGCACTTGCTGAGCGGCATCGCACCCGCCGACATTCCCGCCAGCGACTACGCCCGATCGCCGATCGGGTATGGCCCCTACATGCTCGAGAGCCTGACTGCCGACGAGATCCGGCTGGTGCGCAACCCACACTACTTCGGCACACCACCAGCGGCTTCGCGGCTGGTCCTGAAGGTCCTCGGGGGCATCGACGTGATGCGGGCCAACCTGCAGAACGGCAACCTCGACCTCGGCATCACCGATCGCATTCCGATCGACGAGTTTGCCATCCTCGACCGCGATGCCAGTCAGGGGCAGCAGGTCCTGTACTCGCTCAGCCCGGTGTGGGAGCACATCGATTTCAACCTCGACCTGCCCGTGCTGCAAGACATTCGCCTACGGCGGGCGATCGCCCACGGTACCAATCGCCAGGCGATGATCGATGCGGTGTATGCCGGGCGTGTACCGATCCTCGAGAGCTGGGTGTTGCCAGGCAACGACGAAGCCGTTGATCCCGAGCAGCTGACGCGCTACCCCTACGATCCGGCCGAGGCCCAACGATTGCTCGACGAGACGGGCTATGTCCTGGCCGAGGGCCAGACGGTTCGTACCTCGCCCGAAGGCGAGACGCTCAACTTCCAGCTGCTGGTACCCGAAGGCAGCCCGCTGCGCAAGCAGGTCGCCGAGCTGTTCGTGGCCGACATGGCGGCGATCGGCATCGATGTCGTGCTGGCCGAGGTGCCGTCGGCAGAACTGTTCGCGGCAGATGGGCCGATGTCGTTGCGTCAGTTCGATCTGGTGCTGTTCGGCTGGATCGCCGACACCGAGCCGGGTGGCCTGCTGTTGTGGAGCTGTGGGGCGGTGCCGAGCGAGGGGAACAACTGGATCGGCGACAACTATGCCGGCTGGTGCTTCCGCGACGCCGATCGTGCGATGCGCGAAGCCGACTCGACGCCGGACCCGACGGTGCGGCGTACTGCGTATCTGTTGCAGCAGCAGCTCTGGACGCAGGAAGTACCGGCAATTCCGCTGTTTCAGCGGCTGTCGCTGACGTATGCGTCTGGTGAGGTCGTGGGGCTACAGCCCGACCCGTTCGCGCCAATCACCTGGAACATCGCGTCGTGGCGCCGGCAGCGGTGATGCACGGGGTGCGCCGAAGCCCATGCCCGGCACTCGACGGTGCGCGCCGGGCAGCACGAGCCACCATGCGTCGGGGGTATGCCCGTGGCGCCCGCCTTGGTCATCCGCTGCGGGAGGCATGCCGGCGGCCAATTCCACACCCTGTTGCCGAGTCTCGTCCACAGTCG
>CAIQIY010000301.1 GCA_903871975.1 uncultured Chloroflexota bacterium
CCAGCCGTGGTGCGATGATCGGTTCGCGCTGCCAGACCCGCGCCGCCAACAGGCCGGCGCCGGCGGTGGTGAAGAACAGCAGTGCCAGCCCGTCGGCGCGCAACGATGCGCTCAGCCGGCCATCCCACAACCCGCCGACGATCACCAGCTCGACGATCAGCGACAGCGCGACGATCACCAGCAGGCCGATGGTGACGCTGCGGCGCGCGATGCGCTCGTAGGCCAGCCGGATGATCAGAAACCAGCCGAAGATGAACGCGAGGATGTAGTACAGCTCGTGCGTGCCGACGGCCAGCGCCACCGCTGCGGCAAACAGGTACAGGAAGCGGGCCTGGCCGGTGTCGATGTAGCGGAAGAAGCCGATGACGATCCACAACGTCCACAGCACCATCAGGCCATCGTGGCGCGCAAAGCGGGTGAAGTACAGCAGCGTCGGCGTGAAGCCCAGCACGATTGCGGCGATGATCACACCACGCCAGCCGACGTACGGCCGCAGCCACCATGTCGATGCGGTGAGCGCCACACCCGCCAATGCCTGCGGCAGGCGCGCCTGCAGGTCGCCATCGCCGAACAGCCAGTACGAGGCCAGCGTCAGGATGTACAGCGCCGGGCCATGATAGACCGGATCGTAGCAGTATGTCGCGGCGACGCGACCACCGGCGCAGGTGAACGCGCCACGCCCCTCGTAGAAGCGCCAGCTGAGCCAGGCATGGATCGATTCGTCGTGATGCATCGCCATGCGCTCGAGGCCGTACAGATGCGCGACCAGGCTCGCGATGACGACGGCCAGGAATGCCACGACCTCGAGGCGAACGGCACCCAGCGGCCGATCGAGCGATGCAGCGATGATCGATTCGCCGTGTTCGGCGCTACGCTCGCTCACAGGTCTCTCCTCACATCCATGCCCTGGCACACCACCGGCTCACCGCTCGCCGCCAGTACCCAGGCCCAGCTCGAAGGCCAATTCCGGCCGCACCGCGACGACAAAGTCGGACGAACCGAGCGCGGCAGGTGGCTGGCGGAACAGCATGTATCGCCAGAATTCGGTCGCAGTCGTGGGATCGAACGGCGTGCGCACGACGCGCATCAGCAATGGTGCCCCGGGATCGACTGGTGCCGTGAGCCAGTCGTCGGGCAAGCGGTACGTCTGATCCTCGGGGAACCACCAGCGCAACGGATAGCGCTGGACCCGGAAGCCGGCCAGCGCGCCCTCGCCCGGCTGGCTCAGGTCGCGATTCTCGTCGAGCAACAACACCACCTGCACCTCGGCAGGCGGTGGGCTGCTCAGAACGCCGGGATGCTCCTCGGCGCGCGCATACCGCCGCATCGCCCAGTCCCATACCGTCTCGTTGTCGTACCAGATCACCAGCTGGTCGGCACCACCACGGCGGGTGGCTGCATCGGCCAGCCCGAGCAACACGCGCCGGACGTCGGGTGAGGTCTGGGTGTAGACCATCATCTCGCGCGGTGTGTCGCCCCAGCGGTAGGCGAGCTGGCCGGCGCTGCGCATGCCGTAGCTGGCGCCGGCGAGGCACAACGCGAGCACGCAGGCGCCGAGCGCTGAGCGCCAGCCGACCCCCAGGCCGACGGCGGCGGTCAGCAGCGCGAGCAGGCCGGCGACGACGAGCGGAATCCATGGGACGAAGTCGCTGCGCGCGGCGTCGGGCTGAATGGTGGTGGCGAGCAGCGTGTAGCCCAGGCTGATGAGCGTGAGTGCGACGGCGATGAAGCCGGGCAGCCAGCTGCCGATGTGCAGCCGACCCAGCCACCAGTGCAGCGCGCGTGCCAGCGCCCAGGCGGCCAGCAGTGCCATCGGTGTCACGAGGTGCAGCGTGAGCCATGGCATCTTCTCGCCGGCCCACGAGAAGATCACCAGCGCGCCGATGAACCAGAAGGCCAGGAACAGCGGCACCAGGCCGACTGCCGGCGTCGGCAGCACTGGCGCTGCGGGCTCGTCGGGTGCGTCGGCGGCGGGCACGGGTGGCGCGCTGCTCCGGCGGCTGAAGAGATAGGCAGTCGTGCCGACTGCAGCGAGCAGCGCCAGCGGCTCGTAGAGCGACATCTGCATCAGGTAGTAATACCAGGGCTGGTCGCCACGCTTGAACTCCTGCTGGCTCCCCAGCCAGTATGCCAATCCCTGGTACAGGCCATCGACGATGCCGCGCGGATCGGCGAAGAACGTGCTGTACTGCACCACGTACAGCCCCGCCAGGATCGACAGCGCGGCCCACAGCGTGTGGCGTTGCTCGCGCCACAGCCCTGCCAGCCGTGGTGCGATGATCGGTTCGCGCTGCCAGACCCGCGCCGCCAACAGGCCGGCGCCGGCGGTGGTGAAGAACAGCAGTGCCAGCCCGTCGGCGCGCAACGATGCGCTCAGCCGGCCATCCCACAACCCGCCGACGA
>CAIQIY010000302.1 GCA_903871975.1 uncultured Chloroflexota bacterium
GCCACGCCGACCACCGCAGCCACGCCGACCACCGCAGCCACGCCGACGTCGCGGGGCCTCGTCAGCAATGCGCTGGATGATGCGAAGCAGCGTGCCAACGCGGCTGGCGCGCCGACCACCGCAGCCACGCCGACCACCGCAGCCACGCCGACCACCGCAGCCACGCCGACCACCGCAGCCACGCCGACGTCGCGGGGCCTCGTCAGCAATGCGCTGGATGATGCGAAGCAGCGTGCCAACGCGGCTGGCGCGCCGCGGCCGCTCGAAGTTCGCCCGCCCGAAGGCCAACCGGTAGCCCGCAGCGCGCCGACACGACCAGTCGAGCCACCGGTGCGCAGCGCAGACGACGGCGCGCTCCAGCGGCGGGTCGACGCGCTCGCCGACGAGCTCGCCGAACTGCGTCGACAACTCCAGATGCTGACGCGTGCCGCCGCCGCCCCCGATGCGGCCGTCGCGGCGCAATCCGACGAGAGGCAGCCATGAGCCCGACATTGCTCCTGAGCGTGTCCATCATGGTCATGTTGTTGATCGTGCCACTGATCAATGCGATCGTGGTGCGCATCATGGTACACGACCCATTTCCCGGCGACGACCCCGACGCGCTGGATGAGAGCTTTCTGCCAGGCAATCTCGGCGTCGGCGACTTCTGGCAGAACATCGTGCCACACCTGATCGAATTGCGTGATCGCGGCGTCCGCGCTGCCCTGGCGATCGCGATCGGCACCGCCATCGGTTTCTGGCTGGTCAACAGCCCCAATCTGCTCGGCAAGCAGCTCCCCGAGTTCATGGTCGAGCAGCTCGCGCCCAACGTCACGCTGCAGGCGATCGGCGTGGGAGAGATCTTTCTCAGCTACATGCGCATCGCGCTGGTCGTAGGGGTCGCGCTGGCGATGCCGATTGTGGTCTATCAGCTCGTGGCATTCTTTGCGCCGGCGCTATTGCCGCACGAGAAGCGCATCGTCTTCATCGCGTTGCCCTTCGTCACCGAGTTGTTCATCGCCGGCGTCGCATTCGGCTGGTTCTTCACCGTGCGTGCCGCGCTCGAGTTCCTGCTCGGCTACGGCCAGACAGAGCGGATCAGCACGATGCCGACAGTCGACAGCTTCATGGGAACGGTGGCGACGCTGTTGTTGTGGAATGGCGTGATCTTCCAGTTGCCGGCCGTGATCTATCTGCTGGCGCGCATCGGGGTGGTGAGTGCACAGCAGCTGGCAGGCACGCGGCGATATGCGATGGTGGTGATCACGATCCTGGCAGCATTGATCACGCCAACGGGCGACCCCTACAACCTGCTGTTGCTGGCAGTACCCATGTATCTGCTCTACGAACTGGGCATCGTGCTGGCGCGGCTCGTGCCAAAGCCGCCGGTGCTGCCGGAGCCTGCCTGAGAGACACAGCGGCACGCCGGAGCGCGCCGGTGTGCCGCTCAGTCGTCCCAGAATGGCCGTACCGCGCCACGTGCCGTCATCACGTGACGCAGATCGAGCAGCGCCGTGTAGGTCGGCAGTGCGACCAGCGATACCCCGGCAGGTGCAGCGAGCAGCGCATCAAGCGCTGCCGCCACGTCGGGTTCGACGACCAGGCACTCATCGTCGATGCCCGCATAGCGCAATCGCAGCGCCATATCGGCAGCGCGCGTTCCGCTCACCACCACGCGGGCCACGCCACCCGCCAGCCGTTCGAACTCGGCATCCCAGAGCCACGAGATATCGGTACCATCAGCATGGCGATCATTGATCACGATGAGCAGGTGCGGCACTGCGTCCCGGTGTGATGCGGCGATCATGCGCAGCGTCTCGGTCGCGCCGACCGGATTCTTGATCAATGCCAGGAGCACGGTGCGGCCGGCGATCTCGACGCGTTCGAGGCGGCCAAATGCGGCGCTGAATTGCCCCAGCGCCGCGGCGATCACCGACGGTGCGACGCCGAGCTCGCAGGCAGCGGCAGCGGCGGCCAGCGCATTTGCGGCATTGTAGAGCCCGGGGAGCGGTAACGTCAGCATCAACGGCCCAGCCGGCAGCTCGAGCGTCAGGTCGCTGCCGTGGTCAGCGCGTGGCACGATGCGGCTGGCACGATAGCGCGGCGCCGGCCGTGCCAGGCCACACGCGGTGCAGCGATACAGGCCGATGTGCGCGTAATAGCGCGAGGTGTACGTCAGCCGCGCGCCACACGTTCGGCAGAACTGCGAATCTGCGATGTGCGCACCCGAGTCGCTGGCGCACGATGGATCGTCGATGCCAAATGTCACCATCGGTGCCGGCAGCCCATGTCCCACCGCCGCCACCGCCGGATCGTCGGCATTCGCCAGGATCAGCGATGGAGCCCGCAGCGTGCCCAGCACCTCGCGCCAGCGCCGCGCCAGCGTGTCGATTTCGCCATAGCGATCGAGCTGATCACGGAACAGATTCTGCAACACCACGAGACGTGGCGCCGTCTCGGCCACGATCGTCGGCAGCGCCGCCTCATCGCTCTCGAGGACCGCCACATCAGCCGGCAGCGTCGCCCGCAGCAGCGTCGCCGTCACCCCACTGACCAGATTCGCTCCGGCACGGTTGTGCACCACACGCCAGTCGGCATGCTCAAGGATCGCCGCCAGCATGCGCGCCGTCGTCGTCTTGCCGTTGGTCCCTGCGATCAGCACCACGCCACGATCGACACGCCGCGCCAGCTGCTGCAGCACGCCCGGTGCCAAGCGCCGCGCGACCACGCCTGCGATATTGGTCCCACCGCCACGGCCCAGCGTGCGGCTCGCCCAGGCGGCGCCACGCCCAGCGGCGACTGCCAGCGCCGTGCGCAGATCCGGTCGCTCAGCCATGGGTCACCAGCGGCGCATCGCGGAACTGGCGCTGGTAGAGCTCGGCATACATGCCGTCGAGCGCCAGCAGTTCGGCGTGTGTGCC
>CAIQIY010000303.1 GCA_903871975.1 uncultured Chloroflexota bacterium
AGCCGCCCTCGATCGACGGCCTGGTCGCAGCGCCGACGACCATCTCGCCCAATGCCGATGGCGTCGACGATGTCAGCGAGATCACCTTCAGCGTACCGGTGACGACGACGGTCGATCTGACGATCACCGGGCCCGATGGTGCCGTCTATCCGTTCATCAGCGGCGAGGAGCTCGAGCCGGCCAATCAGCGCTTCGTGTGGAATGGCCGCACCGTCGATGGGTTTCTGCTGGCTGATGGCGTGTATCAGTACACGGTGCGCGTGCGCGACGGGCTCGGCAATGTCGTCGAGCGCGGTGGTGCAATCACGATCGCCGATGGCGGCCAGCCGAGTGCCACGATCACCTACAGCACCATGGCGCCACAGGCATTGATGTTGGGCGACGTGCTCACGGTGACGATGCGGGTGGTCAACGACGGCGAGGTACCCATCCGCACCTATGGGCCGGCATCGGGCTACGAGTACACCACCGACGACGTGTACTCCTCGATCGAGGATGGCGCGTTCACCGCGCGCTCGGGCGGGTTCTGGCGCATTGGCGTCGACTGGGACGCGAACAGCGGCGGTGGAGCGCGGCGCTATCCGTACCGCTGGGCGATCACGCCGCGCCCGCCCGAGGCCTGGCGCGTGCCGTACGTCGAGGACGTATTGCTGCCCGGCGAAGAAGCGCTGGTCGTCGGGCGCATCCGCGTGCGCCAGCCCGAGACGCGCATGGGGTTCTATGTCGGCTTGATCCAGGACGGCGTCGGCTTCTTTCAGGATCGCACGGGTCGCACGATCATTCACGTCGGGTTCTGAGCATGGGCGCATGCCAGCGCCCGGGCGCTGGCGGGGCTGCGGCGGCGCACATGCACGACGTGCCGCCACAGCCCGACCTGAGTGTGGATGACGCCCGCCGTGCACGCCCGTCGCGCGCGAGGCGCGACCACTGGCGGTCAGGTCCCCGGCTCGAATGCCGTCGTCAGTGTCTGGGTTGTGCCGGTGTCGGCGGCACGATGCGCCGCAGCGATCAGCTCGACGACATGGCGCGCGTGTTCGCCACTGGCGCGTGGTGCACGCTGTTGCTCGACCGCATCGACCAGCTCCATGATGTCGGCGTAGACGTGCGGCTCTTCGATCGTCAGATGCGCATCACGCAGGTATGGCTGCGCGTCCAGCGCAAATGCCACTTCGCGCCCCGCCACGCGGTAGCGCGTCGGGTAGCCGCTGGCGCCGTCGACCTCTGTCACATCGAGGCAGCCGTCGGTGCCGAAGAAGGTCGCCGCGCCCCACGGAACCCGCGCTGCGCCGCGGCAGTCCGAGCCGACTGCGACGCTCAACGCCCCACTGTGGTGCTCCATCAGCACGACCTGGTTGTCGGCGACTTCGATGGCGATCTCGCGGTCGCGCCAGCGCCGCAGTGGCATCAGTTGGTTGGCCAGCGCCGTCACACGGCGCACCGGCCCCAGGACGCTCGTCACCAGTTGCAGGGCATAGACGGTCACGTCGGGCAGCGGGCCGGCACCTTGCCGGTAGTACCAGCTGGGGTCGATCGCCTGCAGCGCCCCCTCGCCCTGGCGAATGCCTTCGTGCTCGTGGCCGAACCCCATGGTGTAGGTGTAGGTCACCGCAGCGTGGCCGATTGCTCCGGCAGCGATCTCGGCACGGATGGCGCCAGTGGCGGGGAAGAGTTCGTAGCCCGGGGCGGCTACCAGCCGGACACCGGCGCGATCTCGTGCGGCGAGGAGCGCGTCGGCGTCGGCCAGGCTGGCGGTCATCGCCTTCTGGACATAGACGTGCTTGCCGGCGGCGATCGCCGCCGCGGCGTGGGCGTAATGCAGCGGGATGGGCGTGAGTACCAGCACGATGTCGACATCGCAGCCGGCGAGCATCGCCTCGATGCTGGTGAACCAGTGCGGCACCTGGTACGCCTCGGCAGTGCGACGGGCACGCTCGCCGTCGGCGTCGACGACGGCCGCGAGGACCAGCCGCTCGCGGGCGTCGGGTTGTGCAAGGTGCGGCAGGACACCACGCTGCGCCAGCGAGCCGCAGCCCACCAGGCCCGCACGGATGGCGGTTCGGTTCATCGATTCGCTCCCCTTCATCAGACTGGTTCGGCACACTGTCGCAGTATACTGCAGCATTGCATGGCAGACACCCGGTTGCGTGCCATGACCTTCGCCGGGCATGCATGCGGTGCCCTGTGATGTGATAGGATTGGGCGGGAGGGGTGTGATGATCTACGAACTACGAACCTACTGGGCGGCGCCGGGGTGTGCTGCTGCGCTCCATCGGCGCTTCCGCGAACTCACGTTGCGCTGCTTCGCGCGGCACGGCATCGAGGTGGTCGGATTCTGGGTACCGCCGCAGTCCGCTGATGGCGACCTGGTGTACCTGGTGGCCGGCGCCGACCAGGCCGCACTCGAGGCGGCATGGCTGGCGTTTCGCGCCGATCCGGAGTGGCGCGCCGGCAAGGCAGCCAGCGAGAGCGCCGGCCCGCTGGTGACACGCATCACCAGCACGTGGCTGACGCCGACCGATTACTCGCCACTCCAGTGATCACGTGTCGCGCCAGGTGCGGTGCCTGCTGCATTGCCCCGTCGATCAGCTCGCCGATGCCGGGCATGCCGCGCGGTAAGCCGGCCGGCGTGCCGTGCATCCATCTCGATGCAGACTATCGCTGCCGGCTGTATGGCCATCCCGAGCGGCCAGCATGGTGCGGCGGGCTGCAGCCGAGCAGCGAGATGTGCGGCACCGATCGCGATGCGGCACTGCGCGGCCTGATGATCCTCGAGCAGCTCACACGCCCCACGACCGCGCCGCCGCAGGAGCCGGTGGCATGACGGTTGGCCATATCCAGCGGAGCGTTCAGGGTTTGCAGACGAATGAGAGGAGCCGACATGCAGTTGCGTCCGTTTGGTGATACGGGCATGCACGTGAGCGAGATCGGGCTGGGCGCCTGGCAACTCGCCAATCCCGACTGGCACGCCGATGATCCACGTGCAGCACACCAGATCGTCGCCGAGGCGCTTGACGCCGGTTGTACGTTCTTTGATACTGCGCCGGGCTACGGCCAGGGACGCAGCGAGACGGTGCTCGGCGAGGCGCTGGCCGGCGTGCGCCACGATGTGGTGATCTGCACCAAGGTCGGCTACAAGCTCGACTGGGGGACCGATTTCAGCACGGCCGCCATTCGGCCATCGCTCGAGGGGAGCCTGCGTCGCCTGCGCACCGAGTATGTCGACATCCTGTTGCTGCACAATCCGCCGGCCGAAGTGATGGACGGCCGCCTGGCGAGCCAGTACGAAGAGCTGGAGCGTCTTCAGCAGGAGGGCCGCATCCGGCACTATGGTGTGTCGCTCGACTGGCGCGACGAGCTCGAGCTCGTGCTGGCGACGACCGCCAGCCGGGCGATCGAGGTGTTGTACAACGCGTTCTTCCAGGAACCGCGTGCCGCGTTCCCGCAGGCACAGGCGCGTGGTGCTGGCCTGATCGTGAAGGTACCGCTCGATTCGGGCTGGCTCGGTGGCCATCACCGCGGCGATGCCCGCTTCACCGATCTGCGGCGTCGCTGGACACCCGAGGTCATCGCCCGGCGCGCCGCGCTGGTCGAGGCGTTCGCCGAGCTGGTGCCCGCAGGCGTCACGCTGGCGCAGGCGGCGTTGCGCTATACGCTGGCCCACCAGGCAGTGGCGACAGTCATCCCGGGGGCGCGGAGCGTCGAGCAGGCACGGGCCAACTTCGCAGCGGCGTCCGTGACGCTGCCCGCCGAGACGATCGCGGCGATCGATGCATTGTGGGAGCGCGAGATCCGCGCGGATCCGCTGCCGTGGTAGGCCTATGGGTATTCTGCTGATCGAGGATGATGCCAGCATCGCCGCGTTCATCGCGCAAGGCTTCGGCGAGGCTGGCCATCCCGTGCATCACGTCGACGACGGGCGCGTCGGGCTGGCACTGGCGCGCGATCAGCGTTGGGACTGTATCATCCTCGATCGGATGCTGCCCGGACTCGATGGCGCTGCACTGGTGAGCGAGGTGCGGCGTGTCGGGGTCACTACTCCGGTGTTGATGCTGTCGGCGCGTGGTGCGGTCGACGATCGCGTCGAGGGGCTCGAGGCCGGCGCCGATGACTATCTGATCAAGCCGTTCGCGTTCAGCGAGTGCCTGGCGCGTGTTCGCGCCCTGCTGCGCCGTGCCCCGCCGGTAGCGGCACCAGTGCTGCGGGCTGGCGCGCTGACGCTCGATCCGTCACGCCATCGCGCCGCATGGGCTGGTACGTCCGTCGAGCTGACGGCCCGCGAGTTTGCCCTGCTCGCCTGGTTGATGCGGCACCGCGGCCGCGTGCTGAGCCGTACCCGGATCATCGAACAGATCTGGGGCGACGACTTCGCTGGCGATACGAATGTCATCGAAGTGTATGTGGGGTATCTGCGCCGTAAACTCGAGCGCAGCGGTGCACCACCGCTCATCCAGACCGTGCGTGGCGTGGGGTATCGCCTGGTCGACGATGACGCTGCACCGTGATTCGCGCACGCGTTCGTTGCGCGCCCGGCTGACGTGGTGGTATGCCGGCGTCCTCGCGGCGACGCTGTCGCTCTTCGCTGGCCTGGGGTTCGTCGCCCTCGAACAAAGCCTGATCGCTCAGCTCGATGCGGCGCT
>CAIQIY010000304.1 GCA_903871975.1 uncultured Chloroflexota bacterium
CCGATCTGATTCGGATGCGTCGTAACAACTGCGGAAGGTGTGCCCCGCGAGGACATACTCCCAGCCGGCTGCATCGCTCTGCACCAGCTGTGCACCGTGCTCGAGCAATGCCATGCGCACGCGCTCGAGAAACGCCGTCTTGCCATCGCCGGGATTGCCGCTGAGAAATACCGCCGGTGGCCGTTGCTGCAACACGCGGGGCAGCAACAGCTGGTCGAGCGCAGTCGGGACATATGTCTGCCGCACGAAGTCGCTGTCGAGGCCGCGATTGTCGGCATTGCCGCCGCGGCTGTTGCGGTACAGCCGGCGGATCTGATCGACCCACGGATTCGTCAGCCTGGGGTCGTCGTTGCGAGCCGGGGCGCTCTGATGGCGTCGGGCCACGTCGATGTGCTGGCGGATCTCGGCGACGGGCAGGGCCTGGGGCATGGCAGCGAGCTCACGCAGGGTGCGCACCAATGGCGCCAGCCGCGGCGCGACCCGCGACTGATCATCGTCTTCGGGCGCGGTGCCGGTGAGTGCGCGGTAGAGGATGCCCAGGAACGCGCGCTGATCGCCAGCATCGCCAGGTTGTGCGAGCTCGGTGCTCGCGCTGCCGAAGCCCACCAAAACCAGGCGCTGCTCATCGCCGTTGAGCATGATCAGGTGCTCGGCCCGCACACCGCCATGGCGCAGCCGGCGTGTCTCGAGCGCCAGCAGCACATCGAGCACGCCCGAAGCCAGGCGCGACCAGCGATCGATCGCCCAGGGAAACTCGCCGGCGACACCGGCCACGGTGGGGCCCACCAGATAGCGCAGCACCATGCAGCGCTGCTCGTCGTGCAGCGCGTCGACCGTCACCAATGCGGCAGACGGTGTGGTGCGCAGTGCATGCGCCACCGGGCGGGCGCGTTGCCATGCGGCGTCATCGGCATAGGATTTCAGCACCACGTTGCTCGTCGGATCGCTGCTTCGGTGAGCCAGCACGGTCAGCGGATCGTCGCCGGCGTCGAGCATATGACGAACCTGATAGGGCCCGATGGCGTCGACCGCGTCGCTCGTCGGGATGTTGAGGCGTTCTGCGCAGGATTGGAGCCGTGCGACGATCGCGGCAGCATTGGGGGCGTCGGGTTCCCGTGACAAGACCCGATCGAGCAGGGTGGCAACTTCGCGCAGCGTCGCAGACCAGGCGAGGCCGCCCCAGCGCAGCAACACCTGGCTCGCCGCATCGCTGCCGCGTCGCCACACTTCTTCGGGGCTGAGGCGCGCCCAACGGGCGACGAACATTGCAGCCAGCGTGGCACAGTCATCGGCCGGTCGGGCACGATCGCGCTGTGCTGCCACACCTGGTGCGGCCCATGGGTCTTCGGCCTGCCGCAGGCGCACGGTCGGTGGTGTGGGCGTCGGTTGTGGCAGCACCGGCAACCACCAGCGGCATGTCGCACGCGGCGATGTGGTGCCATCGATCCAGATCTGGGCCGGCGTGAGCGCACCGTGGACACACTGCTGCCGATGCAGGACGGCGAGGGTGCGAAAGCACGCGGCTGCCCGCAGCAGGTCCCGGTGCAGATCGCGCACCAACGCCGGGAGTGGCAGCGCCCCCAACGGCGTGCCCCGGGGTGGATCGGTGACGAGCATCACGCGCCCATCGCCCTGGATCAACGCGGTCTCAATCGACGCGATCGCCCCGGCTTTCCACAGGGACTCGGCCCGGGCTGCGTAGCGTTCGAGTGCTGCCTCGTGGGCCGACGACCATGCTCCTGGTGCGATCTGTACCGCGAGCATGACGCGGCGGCGGCCGGCATCGTCGCGCAGGTCGAGGATCCAGTCGCCGGTTGGCCCGATGACCGGCGGACTGATGAGTTGCTGCGTGAGCGCGTCCGGGAGTTGCAGTGCCGCCGGAAGCTGGTGCACGGCGGTGACGAGTGCTGGCTGAAGCGGTTCCAGCGCATCGCTGCCGAACAGTGCCTCAAGGTCGTACAGGACGCCGATCAGGTCGTCGGCGCGGCAGCATTGCATGCGTGGTGCGCCATCGATCACGTTGATGCTGCTGGCGCGCCAACACAGTGCGACGTAGCTCACGAAGACACCGTCGATGGCACGTGCGGCAGGCACGGCCAGGCGCAGCGCGTCGGTGAGCATGCCGGCGGTGAGATCACCGTGCGCGATTGGCCGGTCCAGAATCTCGCCGTGGGTACCCCAGAAGACATCGCGACTGATGGTGATGGCACCGTCCCATGGGATCAGGCCGATGGTGAAGATGATGCGCGGCGCGATGATGATCAGATCGACGTCGCGCATCGTGGCATCCTCGGACGCAAGTGCGCGCCCGGCGATGATCTCCCAGGTGTCGGGCAGTTGTGCGAGCAACGCGGTGATCGCCGGATCGCCGAGTTGCTCGGTCAGATGGTGTGTGTTCATGCCGCTTGCTCACCTGCTTCATGGCCTGACAGGGTGTCTGATGGTGATCGATGTCGCAAATACCCACAACAACGCTCGTGATATGCGAGCTGATTGTTCCTGCATGCATCATACGCAATGAAGCATATTGATGCAACCCGAACCATGATCGTCTGCGGCCTCGCGGCATGTTGGCGGCGCAACCCAGCCACGCTGCGCGACCTGCCGGTCGTGTCGGTTGGCGGGGCGGATGCGCGCGATGGTACGCCGCCCGGCGATCGGCGATGGCGTCGCCAGCGTGCCATGGCGAGGTGCGATTGCCCGGCGGCGACGCGGCGGCTCAGGCGCAGCCGACGAGACCGCGCCGTTGTGCATGGCGCATCAGGACCCTTGGCCGAACACGTACGCCATGCTCCGGTCATATGCGCCGGCATCGGCGACGGCCAGCAGCGTACCGGCACCGAGCCAATCCGGCAGGGCAACATCGTCGGCGATGATGTCGGCCTCCCAGCATGTTCGCCCGAGGATGCGATCGTTGCCACGACCGAGCGCATGCCACGACCCATCGGGATGCCGCGCATGGCACGGGTGGGGATACGAGGCGAGGTCGGGCAACTCGGTGATCGAGCCATCGACGACGATATCGACCGCGCCGCAAGCCGTGCTGCGGCGTTCGAGCGTCCGCATCACGAGGCAGGCGGCTTCCTGCGCGAGTGCCTTGCCGGGTTCCACGAGGATGGTGTCGAGGTGCGGCAACAGCGCACGCCATTGCAGCGCCGCCGCACCGAGGCTCGGCAGCAGTCGTTCGCGGAACGCCTGCGGCGCCCAGCCGCCACCGAGGTCGAGCAGCTCGACGTCGCACTGACTATCGGCTGCGAGCGCTGCGGCCTGTTCGGCGAGCGCAGCGACGAGGTGCCACCAGGTGCCGATGCCGACGACACTGCTCGCCATATGCAGGTGCACCGCCAGTCGTTGCTGGGGCATGCGTCGGAGCGCATCGACCAGTGCGGATCGTTCGGCTGGCGTGCCGACCGGAATGCCGAAGCGCGATGGTGCAGCGGTGGGGCGCAGCCTGACGCCGATGCGCTGCGCGGCCCGCAGCCGTGAGGCAACCCCGGCGAGTTCGGCGAGCGAATCGCAGAACACGGTGTGCATCTGTTCCAGCGGTGCAGCGGGCGTCGGCCAGTGCTTCGCCGGGCCATTGAGCACTATGCGTTCCGGCGCAAACCCACAGCGCAGTGCAAACGCCACCTCGTGCTGACTGATTGCATCGACCAGCATGCCGTTGGTATGTGCCAGCCGCATCAGGAGCGGGTCGGGGTCCGTCTTGATGCTGTACGCGACGCCGATCGCGATGCCAGCCTGGGCGCTGGCCTGGTGTGCCAGCTGCGCGACATGACCGAACCGGGCAGCACTCATCGCCGGCAGGTCGACGCGTGCCGGTGTCGTGATTGCGTCGGCGATGTCGAGCACGAGCGCAGGAACGGCCGGTGCGCCCACGCGAGATGGCGGTGCGTCCATGTGGGGATGGCGACGTTCGACTGGGACGATTGGTACGTCATGGCGCAGCGGTACGTCGATGGCGATCCGCGCGAATGTAGCCGATGTGCCAGTGCCGATACGGGCATGTGGTGGAACGAGCAACGGCCCGATGAGATCCCAGCCCGCCTGGGCAGCACCGTCGACCCACTCCGGGAAGTGCGGCTGCCAGGCGATCAGCCAGTGCGTGCCAGCGCGATCGCACACCCAGTGTGCCATGGCGCCGCCGGTCCAGCGCGTCGCCGCCACGACTGCCGCCACCAGATCGCGGGCTGCTGCCGATGCGGGCTGGATGCGGTACGTCGGGCCGTAGTGGTGCGCAGCGACACATCCGAGGAGGTGGCCCTGCCGGGCCACCAGCGCCACATGCTCGTGGTGGCCGGCGATGTCGGCTTGTAGGCGACATCGGTCAGCGTCGGCGCCGAGTGCGCGTCGCGCGCTCCTGAGGGCGATCCAGCTGTCGATGCGTCGGGCCGGCGCCAGCGGGCCACGTAGCCAGATGCGCCAGTCATGATGTTGACAGAATCGATCAAGTGCTTCGTCGGTGTCGCTCAGCGGGATCCAGGGCGGCGTGGCTACCGCGATCGACGTCATCGGCAGCGCGACGGCGTCCAGCGCTCCAGCATCGGGTGCGTGCATCGGCCGTTGGCTGGCGAGCAGCCGCGCCCACCACCAGCTTGCGGGCAGGACAATCGCGCTGTTGGCGTGTGTCGACCGCAGCCGAAGAACTGCCGCCAGCGCATCATCGTGACATTGGGCGATGCGCACGTCATCGAACGCCGGATCATGACCATCGGCGCCCACCGCACCGATGTCGAGTGCCGTGATGGATGCAGCCGGCAGGCGGCGGCGCACGGCGCGGGCGATGCCGGCGGCGCACCCTGACGCATCGTCGGTACCGGCGATGATGACGTGCAGCCGTGGTTCAACGTGTGACATCGGGTGCGCCCGCCAGGCGGCCAGCAGCGAAGATCGTCTCGTCGTAGCCGTAGATGGCGCGCATGCGTCGGGCTTGTTCGGGATCGTCGGGAAACTGCTCGGGTGCGGTCGTGATGTGGAGATCGGCAGCGGTGAAGCCGTGCTCAAGCATGACGGCGCGGTAGTCGGCGGCCGATACGGCGATGTGCCCGAAGCGCTGCGCGCCGACACAGTAGTATGAACAGTTGCCGAGCGCAGCACCGATGTAGCGACCACCGGGGCGCACCAGCGAGAAGGCATTGCGCATCCAGCTACGCCAGTCGGCATGGCTGCCCGCGATGCTCTCGGCACAGTACAGGCCAAGCACCAGATCATATCGACTGCGGTGTGCTGCCCCCAGTGGATCGGGCTGCGTCAGGTCGCATGGCACGAGTGCCGTAGCCCGCGAGCGCACCAGCGCGGTACGCTCTGCCACCGCTGCCGGGTCGCTGGGGAGCCCGGCGTAGCGCAGTGCCATGCCGATGTAATTCGACCAGTCGGGTGCACCAGGTGCGCGCTCGATCCAGCGGCGTTGCGCCTCGAGGTAGGCCGGCGTGTAGTCGGCGAGTGTCATCTGGTCGACCGCGGCTGCGGCAGCCGCCCAGTATGCGACCGTCACACCGGCGCCGAGATCGAGCGCCTGGCCG
>CAIQIY010000305.1 GCA_903871975.1 uncultured Chloroflexota bacterium
CTGGCGCATGAACCCGCCTTCAACCAGCCGGTCGTCGACACCGTCACGCCTTTTGCCGACTATCACCACGACGGCGGGCTGGCGCCAGGTCTCTACTACTGGCGCGTGTACGCGGTGGTCGAGGGCGGTCAGGCCGGCCCATGGTCGGCGCCGCTGTCCATCAATGCTGTCGACCTGGGCACAGTGGGAGCGGCCGCTCCCGCGGCCGAGAAGACGCTCGGCATTGTCTGGCAGGTGCAGCACAAAGACACCTTCCTGCTCGATGTCAGCGGCTACAATACGAAGAGCGGCGACAGCGCCTGGGATGTGGCGCACCCCGACACACACCGCGTCAGCGAGCACGACAACCACTATTGCCAGGTTGCCGGCATGGCCATGATCAACTCCTACTACGGCGGCGACATCAGCCAGGACCGCCTCTCCTACTACGCCATCCGCGAGTATCCGGATTCCAAGCGCGGCCTTGACCCAGCGCGCACCTGCACCTTCCCTGCCGAGTGCATGCCCGACGTCAAGGACGACTTCTGGGCCGGGCGCAACAAGGGACTGGAGGCCATCAGTTGGTCACTGGGGTACACCTGGAACGATTTTAGCCAGATTGAAATGCACAGCTACAACCCGCCCACCACCACTGTTTCCTTCAACGACCTCAAAGGGTGGATCGATGCCAACCGGCCGCTGCTCGTCGCCATCCCCGGCCACATCATGGTGATCGATGGCTATCGTACCACGCCCTCACAGCAGATTCACCTGCTCGACCCTTGGACCGCTGCCTCCTGGACGCCCTACACCAGTAACAGCATCCAGCGCATCAACTGGATCGGTATTTACAAGGCGCCTGGCGCAGCAGGCGCGCCGCCTGCGCCGCGCTCGGACGAGGCCAGCATCAGCACGGACAGCGACGGCGACGGCGTGCGCGATTTCGACGAGGTGCGCCGCTTCCACACCGACCCCTTCGCCTTCGACAGCGACGACGACTGGGTGCGTGACAAGCAGGACATTCTGGAGACGGTCTACGACCTGGCCGGCACCTATGTCTATACCCCAACGCACGTCGACTATGACAGCGACGGCGTGCGCAAGGAACTGGACTGGGACAATGATGCCGACGCCTCTCCCGACGGCTGCGAGGATGCCAACCGCAACGGCGCCTACGAGCCGCTGCTGGGCGAATCGAGCAACTACAACGCTGCCGGCCACCTGGCCTGTGCCCCGCTCTTCGATATTCTCTACCCGCTCAAGGTCAACAAGGTCAATGCCGGCGATCCCGCCACTCCTGGCAAGATTCTCGTCCAGGTCAGCACCGCAGTGCCCGCCCATTGGCCTCTGGCTCTTGTCGCTGCTGATTTCACCGTGCGCATCGGCGGGTTGGACAGCCCTGTGCTCAGCATCTTCCCCTCGGGCGATACCTACTTCCTCGTCGTTGACCCGCATACGCAGGGCGCCGCCGGCTTCTACGACCTGGAGGTCATCCTCGGCAGCCAGAGCGACAGTGAGTCGCAGTCCGTCATCTATCTGCCCAAGAACCCCAATGACGCTGTCATTGTCATGGACCGATCGGGCAGCATGGCTGCCGACGACAAGATCGGCGCAGCCAAGAACGCTGCCAGCGCTTTTGTCGATATGTTCGACGACGGCGACTGGGTGGGTGTGGCAAGCTTCGCCACCACCGCCTCCGCTGACTATGCGTTGCACGAGATCACCGGCCCGGCCATCCGTGCTGCAGCCAACACAGCTATCGATGCGTTCGTGGCGAACGGCACTACTGCGCTGGGCCAGGGTGCACAGACAGGGCACGGCCTGCTCTCTGCTGCCAGCCACAGCGACCACGACTGGACGATGATTCTGCTCAGCGACGGCTGGGAGAATGAGCCGCCCTACTGGGCTGCGGTCGCCGGCGCCATCGACAATGCCGTCGTGCACACCGTCGGCCTGGGCGATGACGCCAACCGCACCCTGCTGGAGAGCATCGCCGGTGCCAAGCACGGCACCTACTTCTACGTGGCGGTAGATCCGCCGCCTGCACCCGTTGCTGCAGCCGCTACGCCACCCCTCTTCGTCGACGCGTTGTTGCCCAACCGTCTGGCCGACGCCTACGTGGCGGCTGGTGAGCTGAGCCAGGGCTGGCAGCGTATCTTTGACGCCCACGGCCAGATGCAGGATGTCAAGGCCATCCGATTCGACGTCGCTGTTGAGCGCGGCGTCCCTGTTGCCCTCTTCACACTCAACTGGGACAGCCCGAGCAGCTATCTGATCTTGCGCTTGCACGACCCCGACGGCAAGTTGGTCGCGCCTGATCAAGATTTGCGCACGGCGACGCACCACCAACTGCGTGTGCGCAATCCTGCCGCAGGCACGTGGACCGTCTCTGTAGAGCGCGAGGTCGGCGCCGACGAGTTCCATCTGATGGTTTCGACACCTAGCGACACGACGCTGCTGGCTGCTATCGGCGGCGAGTCTGGGATGCGCACGCCCAAAGAACCGGTACCCATTCTCGGCATCTTGACCGACGACGCGCCGATCCGCGGCGCCACGGTCTACGCGCTGGTCACCGGCCCAGCCAGCGCGCACTTCGTCCAACTTTTCGACGACGGCAGCCACGACGACGGTAAGGCGGATGACGGCGTCTATGGCGTGCGTTTCGACCAGACGGCTGCGCC
>CAIQIY010000306.1 GCA_903871975.1 uncultured Chloroflexota bacterium
CGATGGCTATCCGAGTCACATGTGCTTCGCTGCGTTGAGTGACTGGATCATAGCGTCGCAGGCTATCGATCTCATCGCCCCAGAACTCAATACGCAATGGCAGCTCATCGCCAGGCGGGAAAATATCGACGATACCACCGCGTCGACTGATTTCGCCTGGCTCGCCGACGGTTGCTGTGGAGCGATAGCCCATCTCGATCCAACGCTGCACGAGCATCGCCAATGAGCATTCCATGCCACGATCAAGCACGATCGTTGCCGAGGCAAGATCGGCACGGCTCAGCGTTGGTTGTACAAGCGCGCCGACAGGGGCGACGATGACCAGTGGCGTAGAAGAACCATGCAGTAGGCGCTGCAGCACTGTCAGACGGCGTACTGTAAGCTCAGGTGATGATGATGTGGCTTCGTATGGTAATGCATCGAGCGCAGGAAATAACATTGCATGTTCAGCGCCAAGCCATGTACTGAGATCATCATAAGCATCTATTGCTTGCTCATCAGTTGCAACAATAAAAACAAGTGGGGTATCGATATTAGTAGCGATTGCTGCAGCCACAAGTGTACGAGCACTCGCAATTACTGGTGCAACATGTAATCGGCGATGATCGTCCGATTTCATTGCAGAAATGATCTCAGTGATTGGTGATGATGCTGCGAGTTGCCGTACGAAGCGGATGAGCACATCCATGAATGTATCAACTCACTTTCATGTGTTCAGCGATTTATAACCACTATGGGTCGTTTTGTGTAGATATTTAACAGTATATGCTGGTCAACAGCCATCATCATCGAATTGACTGGTAATCAACGGAATCGCAAAACCATGCGACATGACCAAGCATCATCGGGCGGACAACCGCACCGATGGCAGTCTTGGTCGGTCGTCGGGGGTGCCAGCAAATCATACCACAAAGTTACCGGTGCCTCGTACGGGTGAGACTCAAGGTATTGCGGCATGGAGCATGCTGCAATGTGATGGATGCCATTCGCCGATGGGCGGGCCACATGTCTGAATCGCGCGCACCAGATGGCCTGGAGATCCTGACCGACATGGACGCCTGGCGGGCCACACATCCGACCGCCACGTTGGCCAAGATGGAAATCGCCCTGGACGAACGCCTCATAGCGCTGCGTCGCCGCATGCTGGCCGACACCATGGTCCGGAGCGACCAGGCCATCCGGAGTGCGCGGCCACCGGCGGAACGACCCGGTTGCCCGACCTGCGGAGTGTCCTTGCGGCCACACGGGAAACGGAAACGCCAGATCCGCAGTGCGGGGGGGCGATGTGCCGATGGAGTGCACCGATGGTGTTTGCCCAGTCTGCAGAGGCGGGCTCTCCCCCTTGATGCGCAATTGGCCCTGCTGCCGGGTCAGGACAGCCCGACGATTCAGGCAATGCTGGTGCGCTTGGGTGCCTGGATGCCGTTTGCCCGGGCCGCCGCATTGATGCGCGATGTCGTGTACGTGACAGTCAGTGAAGGAACGACCCAACGGCGCGGCACTGCGGCGAGGATGACCGCGGTCGTGCAGCAGACCCTGGCGGCTCGGCACATCGGTGGCACGGTGCCGCTCATCCCTGTGCCCACAGTACCGATGCAGGTGAGGGCTGACGCAACGTCGTGGATCAGAGCGGTACCAGGAGAACACCACGCTGCGATGATGTGGGTACCACCCACACATTGAACAGCGAGGTGTTCCTCAATGGATGCGATCCCATGCACCGTCACGCCGCGCGGAACCGACCAACCGATCACCATCAATGGGTCAGCGTCGCTGGCGTGCTTCGCCCAGGTACCCGATCAGCGCACGCGCCGTGGTGTCCGCTA
>CAIQIY010000307.1 GCA_903871975.1 uncultured Chloroflexota bacterium
AGCCTCGTACGCCACCAATGGGAGCCCGAAGCGCTGTGCCACGGCCCGGTTCTCGGCGACGATCGCCATCGCCGCCGCAATTGCGCCGTCCGGCGCGTCAGGCGAGTTGAGCAGCGATCCCGTCCGCAGTTCCTCGAACAACGCATCGAGCCCACCATCGCCGTTGGCAGTCCACGCGCGCAACTGCTCGAAGTGGCCACCCTGGCTCGCCGGCAGATCGCTGATGTAGCCGCCGAAATATGGCGCAATCGCCAGCGCCGACATCTGCGCCGCACACAGCTGCCCGCCACGCTCCGCCGCATACAGTGGACACGCCAGCGCCTCGCTCCCGGCGAAGCCAAATGGTCCACCCGGCATCACGCATCGCACACGACTCGCGTCGGCACCCCAGACTTCGCGCCAGATCGCGCAGATCTGTGCCGAGCGCATCCCCACGTAGTTCATGCGTTTGGTGAAACGCGAGATTGGCTCGCCGTTGAAGGTGTCGCCCGGCCAGCGAGCGACCGCCCACGCTTCGATCTGATTGCCTGCGAGCGAGAACGGATAGGCACCATTCCAGACTTCGTTGGCATACTCCACCCAGATCGGGAGCGTCGTCACCAGGCGTTCGTGGGCGAGCTGGGCGAATGCCCGTACATAGGCGTCATCGGCCCAATACGGCATGTTGACCCATGGTTCGGCACCGAGCAGATTCGACAGCTCAACGATCAACTCAATCGGTGGAATCCTGGTCCAGCCATCGCCCCACAGCGCGTCGTCGACACGGCTGCGTTGGGCCCATGGCTCCGGGTCGAGCACCTCGACCGTACCCTGAAACTGCATGAAGCGCAGTGTGCGATATGGCTGGAGTGCGCGCAGCAGGAGCGGATGGAAGCGCAGCGCATCGCCGAGCTGCTCGAACGCGTGAAACGTGCCAGCCGGGCACGCCGCGGCGTCGGCGGCATAGGCGAACGGCGAGTCGCCACAGATTCCGCCGGGCGGCAGCACCCGCAGATTGCGCAGATGATCGGTAGGGTCAATCTGGCTGATACGAATGCGCAGCAACGAATCATGCTCCGGCGCAATGCGGATGACATCGCGACCCGGGCTCCGCGAGACGACCACCACGAACGGCGCGAAATCATAGTCTACCTGGGCATGCCCATCGTAGCGGATGACCCAATCACCGGCAGGCACAGTCCGACCAGCACCATTGAACAATGCCAAGGCAATGTGCGTGAAGCGCCGACCCGGCCGATCGCCAAACGAGACCACCCAACCATGCTCATCGAGCACCAGATCACGTTGTTCGCCGGTATCCCAGGTGTAGCCACACGACTCGTCGCACTGCGTCAGCCACGTGCCGGCGGTCGGTCGTTGATCCACCAACCACAACATCTCGGGCGACCCCAGTTTACCAACGTTGGTCCCGATCGATGACTGTGATGCGCTGCCGCTGACATCGCGCGGCAGTGCATCGGGCAGTTGCGGCACACCCCGCGGCACCAGCCACACCAGCGCCAGCATACCGATTGCGACAAGCCCGACGATCGCCATGCCACGCGTCCACCGTACCGCCCTGCCGGCCATCACATCCTCCGTGCCTGGCACACTCTGTTCTGCCATCGTATACTGCGCACGCCCCGGAGTGGTGACCGGGAGCCGCAACGAAGCGTCGCACCACTGCAGACTAGGATTCCCGATGTCGACCTATGCTGCTGCGATCATCGGCCTGACCGGGATCGCCTCGCGCCGGCCCGCCGAGCCAACCGACATTCCGCTGGCCGGCGTCATGCCCGGCTCACACGCTGCCGCATACCATCGCCACCCCCAGACCACCGTCGTCGCCGTCTGCGATGTACGCCCGGCGATGATCGCCCAGTTCCAACAGACATGGCACGATGTCTGGCCGGATGTTCGTGGGTACACCGACTACCGCACCCTGCTCGCCGAGGAGCGTCCCGAGCTGGTCAGCGTCTGTACGCCCGACCACCTGCACGCCGACATCACGGTTGCGGCGGCAGCCAGCGGCGCTCGCGCCATTCTCTGCGAGAAGCCGATCGCGACGACCCGCGCCGATGCGGATCGCATGATCGCCGCCGCCGAGGCACACGGTGTGCTGCTGTCGATCGAACATACCCGCCGCTGGTCGCCGATCTACACCCGCGCACGGCAGCTGGTTCACAGTGGCCGCTATGGTGCACTGCGCGCCATTCACTGTCAGATGGTCGGCCCACGCGCCATGCTGTTTCGCAATGGCACGCACGTCATCGACATCATGTGCGCATTCGCCGGTTCGGACCCCACGTCGGTCTTCGCCGAGCTCGAGCCAGGGTTCGACCACTACACCACGTACCAGAGCGATGGCGGGCATGATCCCGCGACCGATCCGGCGGCATCGGCATACATCCAGTTTGCCAACGGCGTTCGTGCGTTCTACCATAGCATGAAGACGCCGTTCGCCGGGATTCAGTTCGATCTGTTCTGTGACACAGCCCGCATCGAGGTCACCGACAGCGACCTCACCATCATCCAGGTCGGCGACCATGGCCAGTGGTCGCGTACCAGCGTGCCGCACGACCACTACATGGCAACCTACCAGCTCGGCGCGGTGAGCGAGCTGATCCGGGTCCTCGAACACGGCGGGGAACTCGTCTCATCGGGGCGCGAGGCACGCAAGACCGTCGATATCATGCTTGGTATCCTCGAATCCCATGCCAGTGGCAACCGCAGGGTGCAGCTGGGACCATGACTGCATGATGGCCCGGCGTCGGCGTGCTGCGATCATCGCGCCGCGATGCTCAGCCAGTCTGCCCTTGCGTCGTGGGGATCGGGGAACCTGGTGCACCACTGTGCAGCGATCACGGCCCGCCATCCGCGGGCTATCGCTGCGTATACCGCCGCACGGCAGACCGCCGATTTGCCGAAGCGGCGATTTTGTGATACATTGCACTCACCAGACGAGCCCGCGACACGAAAAGGCTGGTGAGGTGGTGACAAAGTCTCGAGACCCGCTCACAACTGCGTGTGGAGACTCCCCGACCACTGGTCTTGCGTCCGGCCACGCGTACTCTTCCTACCTGAACGAGCACAGCGACCCGACCGAGCCAGCCGATGGGCGAAACGGGAAGGGCGCGATCGACATCAGTGTGCTGCTCAGCGCGGCCAACGACGCATTGCTCGCCAGTGACGACTCACACGACACCGATATTGATGCCGACATCGATGCCGAGCAGGTCGGCATCGACGATCCCGTGCGCGTCTATCTGCGCGAGATCGGTCGGGTCAACCTGCTCACGGCCCAGGAAGAGATCACGCTTGCCCAGCAGCTCGAGCGTGGTGAACAGGCGCAGACCGCGCTCGACACCATCGCCGGCTGCAGTATCACCGAGCGTGCGCAATTGGCGCGGCTCGTTCAGGACGGGCAACACGCGCGTGAACGCCTGATTCAATCGAACCTGCGCCTTGTAGTATCAATAGCCAAGAAGTACATTGGCCGCGGCATGTCATTGCTCGATCTCATCCAGGAAGGCAACATCGGCCTGATGCGTGCCACCGAGAAGTTCGACTACCGCCGCGGGTTCAAGTTCTCCACATATGCCACCTGGTGGATTCGCCAGGCAATCACCCGGGTGATTGCCGACCAGAGCCGAACCATTCGGCTACCGGTGCATGTGGGCGAGACGATCAACCGGGTGATGCGTTCGAGCAGCCGGATCCAGCAGACCACCGGCCGCGATCCGACGCCCGAGGAGATCGCCGAAGACCTCGCCATTCCCGCCGAGAAAGTCCGGCGAGTGCTCGAGGCTGCCCGGCAGACCATCTCGCTCGAAACGCCGGTCGGCACCGAGGGCGATTCGGTCCTCGCCGATTTCATCGAGGACGGCCGCGAGGCGACGCCGATGGAGAGCGCATCGCACCATATTCTGCGCGAGCAGATCGAGACGGTGCTGCAGAAGCTGCCGGAACGCGAGCGGCGCATCATCCAGCTGCGCTACGGCCTGCAGGATGGTCACTATCGCACCCTCGAGGAAGTCGGGCGTGAGTTTGGTATCACGCGTGAGCGCATCCGGCAGATCGAGGCGCGTGTCTTGCGCAAGCTGCGGCACCCGCATTACGGTCATGGGTTGCGTGGCTACCTTGAGTGATACATCCATCTGCGACGAGTGGATGGCATGCCCGACCGCGCCATGATCTGGGCGCTGGCCGACCTGCACCTGTCGCACGTGCACCCCAAGCCGATGGACATCTTCGGGCCGCGTTGGCGCGATCATGGGGCACGGATCGCGCGCGCGTGGCGCGAGCGCGTCGCCGACGATGATCTGGTGCTGATCGCAGGGGATGTTTCGTGGGCGACGAAGCTTGATGACGCCCTCGAAGATTTGCGCTGGATCGACGCCCTGCCGGGGCGCAAGGTCATTTCGCGTGGCAACCACGACTATTGGTGGAGCGCCGAGCGCACGCGGCGCACCCGCCGCCTGATGCCGCCAGGCATCACGCTGCGCGAAGCCGATGCCGCCCGATACGACGGAGCCGTGATTTGTGGTTGTCGTGGCTGGACGACCCCCGACACTCCTGGCTTCCAGGAGGGGCGCGACCGACCATTCTACGAGCGCGAGGTCGGGCGGCTCGAGGCGGCGCTGGCCGAGGCACAACGCCTCGCCGATGGTGTGCTGCCGATCATCGTGATGCTGCACTTCCCACCGTTTGTCTCGGGGCGGTCGACTGCGTTCTCGGAGCGGATCGCCGCCGCCGGCGCGGCGGCGTGTGTCTATGGCCATCTGCATCGCCCCGATGATTGGGCCAGCGCGACGCAGGGGCGTGTCGCCGGGGTGTATTACCAGCTCACTGCCTGCGACTATCTCGGCTTTGGCCCAGTGGCGGTGCGCGGGTTGCCACCGCCAACGCAGCGCGCCGCCTGCAGCCCGATGGCCGGCACACCACCGCCCGGCTAGAACATCCGTGCGCATTTCAGTGGACAAACCGTCCCCATCGCGGTACAATACAGTGATACACGAACGAGTACACCGTCGCTCAAAGGCTGCCACGGCCGCAGTCTCCGGCGACTGAGGAGCATGCGATGGAGATCGGGATCGTCAGGCCACGCAACATCACCGACGAAATGCGAACGGCCTACCTCGACTACGCCATGAGTGTGATCATCTCGCGTGCCCTACCCGATGCCCGCGATGGTCTCAAACCAGTCCAGACGCGCATTCTCTATGGCATGTGGGATCTGGGGTTACGCGCCAACCTGCCCTACAAGAAGTGCGCCCGCATCGTCGGCGACATTCTGGGCAAGATGCACCCACACGGCGACCAATCGGTCTATGATGCGCTGGTCCGGCTGGCGCAACCCTGGAACATTCGATACCCGCTGGTCGATGGCCAGGGGAACTACGGCAGCGTCGACGGCGACCCACCGGCAGCGATGCGCTATACCGAGTGTCGTCTCACGCCGATCGCCGAGGAGATGCTGCTCGACATCGAGCGCGACACCGTCGATTTTCGTGACAACTTCGATGGCACCTACCGCGAGCCGACCGTTCTGCCATCGCGATTGCCGAATCTCCTGCTCAACGGCGCCAGCGGCATCGCAGTCGGCATGGCCACCAACATTCCGCCACACAACCTCGGCGAAGTGTGCCAGGCACTGGACTATCTGATCGACAATCCCGATGCCAGCACCGAAGACCTGATGCGCTTCCTGCCGGGCCCCGACTTTCCCACTGCCGGCATCATTCTGGGCGACGAGGGCATCAAGAACGCCTACGCCACCGGCCGCGGGCACATCACGCTCCGCGCGCGCGCCCACATCGAAGAGGCTGCGCGTGGCGCGTTCCATGTCGTCGTCACCGAATTGCCCTATCAGGTCAACAAGGCGCGGCTGCAGGAGCGCATCGCCGAACTGGCGAAAGAACGCAAGGTCGAAGGCATCCGCGACGTTCGCGACGAGAGCGACCGCAACGGCATGCGGCTGGTGATCATCCTCAAGCAGGATGGCCAGCCCAAGAAGGTGCTCAACGCGCTATTCAAGCACACCCAGATGCAGACGACATTCGGCGTCAACATGCTGGCACTCGTCGAGCGTGGCATTCAGCCGCGATTGCTGACCCTCAAGCGGTTGTTGCAGGAATACCTCGACCACCGGCGCGACGTCATCCGGCGCCGCACCAGCTTCGACCTCGAGCGTGCCCGCGCCCGCGCCCACATTCTCGAGGGCCTGAAGATCGCCATCGACCGCCTCGACGCGATCATCCAGACGATTCGCAGCGCCGAGTCGGCCGAGCGGGCCCGGCTGAGCCTGATGGAGTTCTTTGGCCTGAGCGATCTGCAGGCCCAGGCGATCCTCGATCTGCAGCTGCGGCGGCTCGCAGCCCTCGAACGGCAGAAGATCGACGAGGAATATGCCACGGTCATCCGCACCATCGCCGAACTCGAAGACATCCTCGCCAACCCACGGCGCGTCGCCCACCTGATCAAAGACGATCTGGCGATGCTGCGCCAGAAGTACGGCGACGGCCGGCGCACCCGCATCGTCGCTGATGCCACGGGCGACGTGAGCGACGAGGATCTGGTGCCTGATGTCTCGGTGCTGATCACCCTGACGGATCGCGGCTACATCAAGCGCCAGTCGCCCGACATTTACCGCATCCAGCTGCGGGGCGGGCGCGGCAAAAACGGCGCGCCGACGCGCGAACAGGACGTCGTGCGCCACATCCTGGCGTGCAACTCGCTCAACGACCTGCTGTTCTTCACGGATCGCGGCAAGGTCTACCAGCTCAAGGCCCACGAAGTGCCCGACGCCAGCCGCACGGCGCGCGGGCTGCCACTGGTCAACCTGATCACGCTCGAGCCAGGCGAACTGGTCACGACGGTGTTGGCAGTGCCCGATTTCGAGAAGGCCGAATACCTGGTGATGGCGACGCGTCGTGGCAAGATCAAGCGTACCCTGCTGCGCGAATACAGCCAGGTGCGCTCCAACGGCCTGATCGC
>CAIQIY010000308.1 GCA_903871975.1 uncultured Chloroflexota bacterium
CCACGCCCGCACGAGACACCTGGCGCTCTTCGAGTGAGGTGCTGCCATGGCGCTCAACCCGATCGTCTCCACCGCGGTGCTGCTGCGCGCCCGCGGGGTGGCGGCGCCGGCCCGGCCGCGCACGCCAGGGGGGCGCAATGAGCGCGGCGCCCGCACCCCCGACCCGCTCACACGCCGCAGGCGTGGGGTGACGGGGTGCTGCACGGGCCGCCGGCGCGGCGGGGGTGAGGGCGCCATGGCGTCGTGCATTCATGGGGGCGAGGGCTCCGCGGCGCAATCGTACAGCGGCGCACCCGTGGTATACTGATGAAAACGCGGCGCTTGCGCCGCCAGATCACCGGACGACGGGTGTGGGAGAGTACCCACGGGTCGCCGACGGAGCAAGCCCGGCACTGCCGCTGCCGCCGCGAAACTCTCAGGCTGATGTACTGCACCCCGACGGGCCTCTGGAGAGCCGCGCCGATCCTGGCACGGCACCGACGGAGAAACTCGCCACGCGAGGCATCTCTCAGGTCAACGGACAGAGTTCAGGCAGTTCATCGCCTGACTCTGTCCGTTGTCGCGTTGTCACGGGCGTTCGGGCGGTTCGATGGCACACGAGGAGGCATGAGGATGAGTCGGGCAGAGCCGCTGCAACGCACGCCACTTCACGAACGGCACGTCGCGCTGGGCGGGCGCATGGTCGAATTTGGCGGATGGGAGCTCCCGGTACAGTACCGCGGCATCGCCGAGGAGCATCGCGCAGTCCGCAGCGATGTCGGCATCTTCGACGTGAGTCACATGGGCGAGATCGAGGTCCATGGCGCCGATGCCCTGGCGTTTCTGCAATGGGTGCTGACGCGCGACGTCGCGACGCTGGACGTGGGGCAGTCGGGCTATGCCTTGATCTGTCAGCCTGATGGCGGCATCGTCGACGACGTCTTCGTGTACCACCTGGCGGACCGCTGGCTGGTCGTGGTCAATGCCGCCAACAGCGCACGCGACCTCGCGTGGTTTCGGCAGCATGCTGCCGGCTTCGCCGTGACGATCACCGATCGTTCGCCCCAGACAGCCCTGGTGGCGCTGCAGGGGCCACGTGCTGCCGCACTGCTGGCGGGGTTGGCCCCCGAGCTCGCCGCCTTGCCGTACCACGGTGTCGCCGCCGGCCGGTTCGCCGGGGTCGGCGATCTGCTGGCGGCGCGTACCGGCTATACCGGCGAAGATGGCTTCGAGATCTTCTGCGCTGCCGATGATGCCGGCGCCGTGTGGGATCGGCTGCTCGCCGCCGGCGCGACGCCGTGTGGCCTGGGCGCGCGCGACAGCCTGCGCTTCGAGGCGTGCCTGGCGCTATACGGCCACGAAATCGATGTACATGTCAATCCGTTCGAAGCACGGCTCGGCTGGGTGGTCCAGCTCGACAAGGGCGACTTCATCGGCCGCGCGGCGCTGCAGGCGATCAAGGCTGCCGGCGCGACCCGCCGGCTCGTCGGGTTCGCCATGGTCGAGCGCGGGATCGCGCGCGGTGGTTATGCGGTGCAGGCGATCGACGGCTCGCCGCTCGGCTATGTCACGAGCGGCATGCCGGCACTCACGGTCGGTGGGCACCTCGGCATGGCACTGCTCGCGAGCAGCGCGGCTGTGCCGGGCGCCACGTTCGATGTCGTCATTCGCGAACGGCCAGTGCGTGCCGCCGCCATGCGCATGCCGTTCTATTCGTCGCGCCGCCGTCAGGCCCGCGACTGATGCAGTGATCATGGGTGGCTGAATCATGGGAGATGAACGATGAGCTTCACCAATCCGCCCGAACTGCGCTACGCACGCTCGCACGAATGGGTGCACATCGATGGCGATATCGCCACGGTTGGCATCACCGACTATGCGCAACATGCGCTCGGAGAAGTCGTGTATGTCGATCTGCCCGACGTCGGCAGTCACTTCGCAATCGATGCGATTTATGGTGCCGTCGAATCAGTCAAAGCGGCTTCGGACTTGTACGCACCGGTCGGTGGTGATGTGCTGGCGGTGAACCAGACGCTGTTCGATGCGCCTGAGCAGATCAACAACGCGCCATATGACGCTGGCTGGATGCTGAAACTCCGCATCACTGCACTGAATGCCGAGTTGCTCGATGCCGCGGCATATGCGCAGTACTGCGCAGAGTTGGCACACTGATGTCGCACTACATCGCTCTGACTGCCGCCGAGCGCGAGCAGATGCTGGCGGCCATCGGTGTCGCCGACGTCGCCGAGCTGTTCGCCAGCGTCCCCGCCGAGGTGCGCTTCCCGCCGTTGCGGCTACCCGAGCCGATGTCGGAGATCGCGCTGCGTCGTGCGCTCGGCCAGCTCGCCGGGCGCAACGCCAGCGCCGACCGGCTGAGCGTCTTCCTCGGTGCGGGCGCGTATCATCACTTTGTGCCCAGCGCCATCGACCAGATCGTGCGGCGTGGTGAGTTTTACACCGCGTACACGCCATACCAGCCGGAAGTGAGCCA
>CAIQIY010000309.1 GCA_903871975.1 uncultured Chloroflexota bacterium
ATACGCCAGCATGCGCTCGATGCCGAAGACCGCCAGCGCCAGCCACACCAGCGAGAAGCCGATCAGTTGCCCGTGGCTGAAGGGCTCGTGGTACACCAGCACGCCGATGAGGAATTGCAGTGTCGGCGCGAGGTACTGCAGGATCCCGATCAGTGAGAGCGGGATCCGCTGTGCGGCCAGCGTGAAGCAGAACATCGGCACGGTCGTCACCAGTCCGGCGCCGAGCAACAGGCCGATGGTCAGCGGGTCGCCCTGGCCCAACGCGCCGCCACCGCCATATTCGGCCAGCCCAACGATCAACGCCGCGGGAATGAGCAGCATGCCATTCTCGAGTGTCAGGCCGACGAACGGATCGAGCGGCGCCAATTTCTTCGCCAGACCATACAGTGCAAATGTTGTCGCCAGCGTCAGTGCGATCCATGGCGGGCGGCCATACACCAGCGTGAGCACCACGACGCCGGCACCGGCGAGGGCGATCGCCGCCCACTGCGCGGCCGCCATGCGCTCACGCAGCACGATCACGCCGAACAGCACGCTCAGCAGCGGGTTGATGTAGTATCCCAGGCTGGTCTCGACGATCAGGTCGGCGTTGACGGCCCAGATGTATGCGCCCCAGTTGATGGCGATCAGGATCGCCGTGAACAGATAGGTGAGCAGCGTGCGTGGCTGACGCGCTGCCGCCAGCAACGCGGTGCGCCGCGTGCTCAGCGCCACGACGGCGGCCAGCAGCACCAGCGATGACAGCACGCGGAAGCTGATCACCTCGGGTTCGGCGACGCCGTGGAGGAGTTTCCAATAGATGGGCAGGACGCCCCACAGGCCATAGGCCACGATCGCGTACCAGATCCCGTTGTTCATGCTGCGTCGCTCTCCGCTCGCATCACCGGCCCGCCGCGCGGCGGGCACTGCCCCCATCCTACCACCAGCGCGGCGATGCCGTGCCGGGCGGAATGGCGTGCGGTCAGGCGGGCCCCATGCTCGTGGCACAGTCAGCAGCCGCACCGCCGGCAATCTGTATACTGTGGGCGAGCCACGTGTCTGGCGACGGGTGCCGGTTCCGCCGCGGTGCGTGTTGGGGTCGGGAGGAATCGACGATGAGCGCTGTCGAACCACTGGTGTGGCAGTTTCCATTGCCGCGCAGCCACACCGGGATCGTGCTGGGCAATGGTGTCCAGGGAGTGATGATCTGGGGCATCGACGCGCTGTGCCTGACGGTGGCGCGTGCCGGATTCTGGGATCACCGCGGTGGCAATCCATTTACGGCCCGCACGACGTACGCAGCGCTCCGCGGGCCACTGCAGGCGTACGATGCCGCGGCGATCGCGGCGATGTTCGCGCCACCACTGGCAGCATCCGGGGCGCCGCCACATCCGCAGCAGCTCGGTGGTGCACGGATCACGCTGACCTGCGCGGGCTGGCGGCCGGTGCGGGCGACGCTCGACGTCACATCGGCCAGCGTGACGGTGACGTGGGCCGATGCTGCGGGGTCGCAGGCCCACATGCGGCTCGCCCAGGCCCACGACGACGAGATCGCGTGGGCACAGTGGGATGCCGCGCTGGATCCGCAGGTGTCACTGACGCCCGCATGGCAGTGGGTCGGCGCCATCCTCGCCGGGCGCGGCGTCGCACCACCCACTGTGCTGGCGCACGCCGGTGGCACAGCGATGCTGCAGCCGTTGCCCGACGATGTCCCGCTCGCCCTCGGCTGGCGCCGCGATGGGGTACAGCTGCGCATCGCCACCGCGCTCGGCGACGATGCGCTCGCACGCCTGGACACGCGCCTCGCGTGCGATATCGCGACCCTGGCGGCGCGCAGCGCGGCATGGTGGCATGCGTACCACGCCAGCCTGCCGCAGCTCGAGCTGCCCGATGCGGCGCTGCAGCATGCCTGGTGCTACGGCAGCTACAAGCTCGCCGGCCTCACGATGCCTGGTGGCGTCGCCGCCACACTGCAGGGTCCGTGGATGGAGGAATACCAGCTGCCGCCATGGAGCAACGACTATCACTTCAATATCAACGTCCAGATGATCTACTGGCCATGCCTGGCCACCGGGCGCTTCGAACACTTCGCGCCACTGTGGGCGCTGTTGCGCGAGTGGCTGCCGCAGCTGCATGCCAACGGTGCCGCATTCTTCGGTGATCCGGCCGCACTCCTGATGCCCCATGCCGTCGATGACCGCTGCCAGGTGGTGGGGAGCTTCTGGACCGGCATGATCGACCAGGCGTGTGCTGCGTGGATGGCATTGCTGGCCTGGCGCTACGTGGCCCACACCGACGATCGCACCGTACTGCGCGAGATCGCCTGGCCACTGCTGGTCGGTAGTTTCCATGGCTATCTGGCGATGCTCGAGCCCGACGGCGTGCACCTGTCGCTGCCGGTGTCGGTGAGCCCCGAGTATCGCGGCGCCGCGATCGATGCCTGGGGACGCGACGCGAGTTTCCAGCTGGCTGCGCTGCACTGCCTGCTCGAGATCCTGCCGCAGGCCGCCGATGCGCTGGCGCTGCCCCATGATCCGCGTTGGGCCACCGTGGCTGCCGCGCTGCCGCCGTACACGCTGGTTGGCCCGGCCGAGGCGCCACGCATCGGCCTGTGGCGCGACCAGGATCTCGACGAAAGCCATCGGCATCACTCGCACTTGGCGGCGCTCTACCCGTTCGTCACCATCGACCCGCGCGACCCGGCGCATGCGGCGGTTGTTGCAGCGTCGCTGAATCATTGGATCGCCCGTGGTGCCGGGAACTGGAGTGGCTGGTGTGTGCCGTGGGCGGCGATCCTGTGTGCCCGCTGCGATCTGGCCGACGCATCGCTGGCCTGGCTGCACTGGTGGCGCCGGTGCTTCACCAACGAAGGCCACGCCAGCCTGCACAATGCCGCCATCCCCGGCGTGACCACGATGTGGGGCTGGCCGCGCGATGCCGACGGGAACCTGCTGGAGATCATGCAGGCCGATGCGGCGATGGGCGCGGTGTCGGCCATCCTCGAACTGCTCGTTCAGGAACGCCGTGACGGCGTGTACTGCCTGCCGGCACGCCCGCGTGACTGGCAGACGCTACGCTTCGATGGCATTCGCGTCGCC
>CAIQIY010000310.1 GCA_903871975.1 uncultured Chloroflexota bacterium
CCGACTACTTCAGCGCGACTGGCCAGCTGTGGGGGAATCCCCTGTATCGCTGGGACGTGCTGGCACAACGTGGCTTCGAGTGGTGGATCGCCCGCTGCGCCGCTGCCCTGGCCGTCGTCGACATCGTGCGTCTCGATCATTTCCGCGGCTTCGCTGGCTACTGGTCGGTGCCTGCGGGCGCGGCGACGGCGATCGATGGCCGCTGGCTGCCCGGGCCGGGCGTGGCGCTGTTCGATGCGCTGCGCGCCGCACTCGGCGATCTGCCATTCATCGCCGAGGACCTCGGCCTGATCACGCCCGATGTCGATGCCCTGCGCCTGCATTGCGGCCTGCCCGGCATGCGTGTGCTGCAGTTTGCGTTCGGCGGTGAGGCCGACAATGCCTACCTGCCGCATAACTACAGCGCGCGCACGGTTGTGTATACCGGCACCCACGACAACGATACGACCCGTGGCTGGTGGCACCTGGCGCCACCGCACATCGTCGGCCATGTCCAGCGCTATCTCGGGCGTGATGGCCACGACATCGCCTGGGATCTCATCCGTGCCGCGTGGGCGTCGGTCGCCGAACTCGCGATCGTGCCATTGCAGGACGTGCTCGACCTGGGCAGCGAGGCGCGCATGAATGTTCCCGGCACGACGGGTGGCAACTGGAGCTGGCGCGTGGGGCCTGATGCGCTCGCACCCGCGCAGCTGGCGCGGCTCGCCGAACTGACCGAATGCTATGGACGCGCACCGGCCGTCGGATGACGCCGTCGGCGCAACGTCTCCGGAGATATCCGGCGAGACACCGTCGTCTCGGGTTCGATGTACGAACCAGGGCGATCTGCGGCATCGCCGCCGGTCGCCGCCGCCATCGTCCGGCATGGTTTCGACCGAACGCAGAATCAGAAGGAGCGACGGGTGACGAACGCGATGGAGTCTCGACCACGCATCGGTGTGCTCACGAGCGGTGGCGATGCGCCTGGCCTCAATGCGGTGATCCGGGCGGTGGTGAAGACCGCCGACAGCCGCGGCTACGATGTGCTCGGCATCGAGGACGGCTTTGAAGGCTTGATCGGTACACCACGCTACACGGTGCTGACACCACGCGATGTGCGTGGGTTGCTGCCGCTGGGTGGTACCATCCTGCGCACCACCAACAAGGGGCACTTCGGCGGGCCGCGCAACCCGGCGGATCCGCAGGACCCCTACGCCCAGGCACTACAGACGATACGCGATCTGGGATTGGTCGGCCTGATCACGATCGGTGGCGAGGGTACCCAGACGATCGCGCTCGAGCTATCGCGCATGGGCGCGCCGATCGTCGGTGTCCCCAAGACGATCGACAATGACCTGCCTGGCACCGACCGTACGTTCGGCTTCGATACCGCCCTCCAGGTCGCGACGGACGCGATCGACCGGTTGCATACGACTGCCGCCAGCCACAATCGGGTGATGGTCGTCGAGGTGATGGGGCGCCACGTCGGCTGGATCGCATTGCATTCGGGGATCGCCGGTGGCGCCGATGTCATTCTCATCCCCGAGATTCCGTTCGATGTCGAGAAAGTGGCAGCCAAGGTCCTCGAGCGTGAACGCGATGGCCACACCTTCTGCATCGTGGTGGTGGCCGAGGGCGCGATGATCCGTGGTGGCAATGCGGTCTATCGTGCCGCCGGCAAGCTCGGTGGCATTGGCCAGTACGTCACCGATGAACTCGAACGACTCACCGGCAAGGAGGCGCGCTGTGTCGTGCTCGGGCATCTCCAACGTGGTGGCTCGCCGACCCCCTACGATCGCATCCTGGCGACACGGTACGGCGCTGCGGCGGTGAACGCCATCCACGATGGAATCACCGGCGAGATGGTGGCATTGCGTGCGCAGGATGTCGTCACCGTGCCACTCGAGGAGGCTGTCGGCCATGTGAAGACGGTGCGCCCACACAGCGATCAGGTGCGCACGGCCCGCAGCCTCGGCGTGTCATTCGGTGAATGAGGCGTCATCGGCGTTGCGACGGCCGACGCAGCCCCGCTCCTGGTGTAGCACAGGGCGGGGCACGGTCGCCGCGGCCGATGCACGCGCGCGGTGCCGGTCGGCGACAACGCGATGACGACCGCAGACCGGTGGCGAATCTGCCCATACTCGTGGTGCACAAACGCAGGCAATAGCTCGGGGAGCGGCATGCCCGCGCACCTGCAAGGACCACCAGTGGTGCTACGGTTGCTACGCGATCCCGGAAGCAGATCGCTGCGGTGACTCTCGGTGGGCGGATGGGTGGTCGAGTTCTGTCACGGTTGGCGCAGCAACACATCGAGCCAGCGCTGCCAGTTGGGTCGCTGGCGCGGCAATGCGACCGAGTCGTCCGGTGTCGTCTCTCCAGCCGGAGCAATGGTTGCCGTCGGCGTCGCAGCACGTTGCAGCCGTGCCGGGAGCAGGATGACGTCGCCGTCGCGGGCGTACCCCAGCGTCTCGCGGGCCACGCGTTCGGCGTACGCCGGCGATGCTGCGTACTGCACCATGCGGGCTACTGCAGTGTTGGTCGCGGCGATTGCCGTGATCTCGGCCCGGTATGTCTCCACGCGCCGCTCAAGCTGCGCGCCGGTCGTCACCTGCCCGATGAACCCGACTGCAACCCACGCGGCGATCAGCGCGATCCCGCC
>CAIQIY010000311.1 GCA_903871975.1 uncultured Chloroflexota bacterium
ACCACGCAGGGGGAGTGCCGCCAGGAGGGCGGGTGCAGATGCGATCGCGTTGGCCTTGGCTGCACCACGCGTCTGGGCACGCACCACACGCTGACGCACGTCATACACATCCACCACCAGATTCACCTGCCGCACCTGAGCCCAAGCCGGTGCATCCGTGGCGCCAGCCCTGGAGCGCGCGCCGCCAGCGCGAACTGGCCGGTACTGCATAGCCCCGAAACGTTACGTCGCACCCCCCCCCATCGTGATCGCGTTGGGAATCCTGTGGTAGACTCATCCCGGTGAGCGCGATGAGTGGTCTGGGCGGGGACGCCCATTGCCCCGAGGTCGTTCATAATGCGCGGTGTTGGTGCGCGCGCCGTCTTGGCGCGCTGCTGTTTGCACTACTGTTGCAGGTATGTCGATAGCATTCCGGCGCAGTGAATTGTCAGTCTGCCGCCTCTTGGTCGTCATCCACAGGCCTTCTTGCTTGACTGACGCGCGATGATGACTGACTGTAACCGTGAGGGTAATGAGGTGAGCTATCGGCCTAGGCAACCATCAAGGTTTGAGCGTGGCATGCGCTCGCTGCTTGGTTCAGCTGCTGATCGCGCTCGTTGGCAACGGCTTCGTCATGCGCGTCGCGCTGCACGTGCAATGCTGGAGACGCATGCGTTGATCAGTGCCGAGGAGCACGTTGTGGGTACGAACGTGCCATACCGCATGGCTATTCCCAGCGAATGGGGGGGACATGTACTCACGATTGCGTTGGTGCTGGTTGCCGTTGTTGCATCATCATCCCTTGGCACACTGCCGCGCGGCCAGCCACCGGCGATGTCAGATCCTCGCAGCAGCCGCGATGATCCACGCGTGATTCCTCGTGAACTGGCGAGCGTGCCGCTTGCATTGCCGGCGCTGTCTGCTGATTCTCTGCTCGACGAGGCCAGAATTGTCGGTCCTTATCGGGACAGCACGGTCTACACGGAATTTCATACGCTCGTCGCTGGCGAACGTCTCGGTGATATTGCAGCCATGTATGGCGTGACCGCTGACACATTGTTCTGGACCAACGATCTTGTCGAACGTGATGCCCTTGTCGAAGGCACAGAGCTGCGTATTCCACGCATTGCGGGCATTCCATACACTGTCGTGGAGGGTGACACGATTGACAGTATCGGCGAGCAGTTCAACGTGCCTGCCGAAGCTTTGATGCTGTTCGAGCAAAATGGGCTCGAAGCGGATGAAACGTTGGTTCCTGGACGTCAATTGTTCATTCCGGGGGCGAGGAAATCGATTCCTGATGATGTGCTCAGTCGCTTCTCCGACCTTCAGATTGCCGACGCTGTGGTGATGGCGGTGGGGAGCGTTCGGGAGTCGCAGACGATTCTCCGCACGGGCCCTGGCAGAGATTATCCGCTCGTCGGCGTACTCGATGCTGCACGTCGGTTGCGGCCAGTCGCGCGACATGCTGATTGGGCAAAAGTCGAGGATGATCGTCTGGGAACTGGCTGGGTGCGCGCAGATCTGCTGGTGCTGTCTGATGATGCGTTTCGCCTGCTGCCGGTCATCGCCAGCGTTCCTCCGCCGCCACCGATCTGGGTGTGGCCCAGTTATGGAACGATTACATCGCTGTTTGGTTGGCGTAGCACGCCATTCCGCAGTTTTCACAATGGACTGGATATCGCTAATCGGGCCGGCACTGCCATCGTCGCGGCACGAGCCGGACGGGTGACCGAAGCTGGATGGTGCAGTGGGTACGGGTATTGTGTTCGCCTCAGTCATGGTGATGGCATGTCGACGATCTATGGTCATCTGCTTCGCAAACCCAATGTTGGCGTCGGAGAATCTGTCATCGCAGGAGATTTGATCGGCTTGATGGGGAGTACGTATGACGCTGCGGGTGGAGGCTATTCGACCGGCGTTCATCTCCACTTCACAGTCACCGTCAATGGACAGGCGGTCGATCCACTGCGCTATTTGCCGTGATCCTGTCGTTCGTGATTCACATGACGAATGAACTATGGCGGGCCGCCAGAGGACGATGGTACAATGCGGATGCTACACAGATGAGGCGGCGGTACGTGTCGTGTGGGCCAATCGCGATTGGTCGATGGTGCTTGAAGTGACTACACGACTGGGCGCGGTGGCCTCTGCCCGCTCGGCCGTGCGGGAGCGCTTCGGCGGAATGGTTCACGTGAACCAATCGCGATTGGTTGGTGGTGACGGCGAACGGTGGCGCCCTTGAGACTGCTGCACAGCTGAGCACGGTGGCTCTGGACTGCCAGGCATGCTTCCCGCGAGTCCGTCCGCGGCGATTCAACGACACGATCGGTGACGAGCGTGGGGTGTTTCACGTGAAACAGTCGTAAAGGGGTGTTGCTTGTGAATCCGTCCGCGGCGATTCAACGACACGATCGGCGACGAGCGTGGGGTGTTTCACGTGAAACAGTCGCAATTGGTCGATGGTGACGGCAAATCGTGGCGATCTCTGTCCGCCGGACCATGTAGGGATGCTTCAGCGGAAGTATCGCGCATGCTTGAGGTTGGTTCCCATCTGGGTGTGCTGGCTTGGGCTGCATGATGGACGTTGAATCGACCGGCCATCGACGTGAGGCGAGCACAGCAGTCGCGAGAGGGGTCAGATGGACGAATTGTGGCTGGTCGGCGGAATGATGGAACGAGATCGCGTGGCCGAGAATGGTTCCGATCGTTCATGCCGAGATGATTTCCGCGAACCAAGAC
>CAIQIY010000312.1 GCA_903871975.1 uncultured Chloroflexota bacterium
TGCCGAGCTGCGGATCGGCGCACAACGGCGCGCACAGCGCTGCCAGCCAGCCGCCCGCGCCCGCAATGCAAGATCGACGTCTTCGTAGTAGGCTGGCCAGAACCCCTCGTCGAAGCCACCGATGGTGGCGAGCAGTTCGCCGCGGTAGGCGGTGGCCAGCGCCGCCAGATAGTCGGGCGGCGCGAAGGTCGCCGAGTCGGGTGCATCGGTGGCGGTGATGTTGTGCCCATACCAGAGCGCCGGCACGAGGCGACCGCCCGCATGCTGGATGCTGCCGTCGGGAAAGCGCGCCAGGCTGCCGACGATGCCGAGCTGCGGATCGGCGCACAACGGCGCGCACAGCGCTGCCAGCCAGCCCGGATCGACGACGGTGTCCTGGTTGAGGATGACGACTGCATCAGCGTCGCCGGCGTGAGCGATGCCGCGGTTGCACGCAGCCGCAAATCCCAGCGCCTCCGCGGTTGTCATCAGCGTCACTGTCGGGTAGTCGCGTGCCACCAGTGCGGCGCCAGCATCGTGGCTCCCGTTGTCGATGACGATGACCGCATCGGGTGCTGGCTGCTGGCGCAACAGCGCATCGAGGCAGCCAGGCAGGAATGCCGCACCGTTGTGGACCGGAATGACGACGGCGATCCGCATCATACCCTCCGTGTGTGCCGGCCAGCCCGACGCTCAACCATCGTGCCGCGGCCCCGGCTCGTGCGCCAGGCGCCGCAGCACCGCCACCTGGATCTCCTCGGTGTCGAGCAGGTCGCGCTCCAGCCGCACCAGCCGATCGTGATCGAGCCGCACGGCGTGTTCGTTCAGCCGGTCGAGTTGATCGGCATAGGCCTGCAGGACATGGACCGTCGCGACGTTGATGGCATTTTGCTGCTCGCGCAATGGCTCGATGTACCATGCGGCAACGTGATCGATGATGCGCCGAAACGGTCGCAGCCAGGCGTGCCGCATGCGTGCCGCAGGCAGCTGTATGACACAGCGCGCCTCGAGACGCTCCAGCAGCTCGCGATACGCCGGCCGCACCGGCGGGTCTTCATCGGCCATCGCTGCCACCCTTGCCGCCCAGGCGGGCGACGACGCGCTGCGCAGCGTGGTGCCATGTCCAGCGTTGCCGCATCTCGACCGCAGCAGCATCGGCCAGCCGTCGCGCCTCATCGGGGTGTGCCACGACATGGCGCATCAGTGCGACCAGGTGCTCCAGATCCGGTTCGGCCCAACGATGGCCGGCATGGAATGGCGAGCGGCCATCGGCTGGCACCAGCTGCGCTACCCGCAGTGGCCAGCCTACCCCCGCATGCAGGAACTCGGTCTGCGCGCTCCAGTCGGTCGCGATCGTCGGCACGCCGCACGCCAGCGCCTCGAGGATGGGCATGCCCCAGCCCTCGCCGCGGGTCGGCAGCACGAAGCAATCGGCACGGCGATACAGCTCGGCCAGCCCCTCGTCGCTGAGTTGCGTGTTGCGCAGAATGGCGATCGGTGGATGCGCCGCCGGCAATCCCAGCGCCGCGATCTCGCGGTCGAGATTCACGCGGGGATCGTATTGGTTGATGCGCAACAGCAGCTGCACCGGATCGTCGGCGCGAAATGCCGCGACGAACGCGCGGAGCAGCACGTCGGCACCTTTCCGTGGCCCCCATTCGAACACCGACAGAAACGTGAATCGCTGGTTCGGTTGGCGCGGCGTTGGTGCCGGGTGAAACACGTGCGGATCGTAGCCCAGCGGCATCACCGCGATCGGGCGCGTCACGCCGGCGGCGGCGAATACCGTGGCCCCCCACCGGCTCGGCACCCAGACTTCGTCCATCGCGGCACAGCCACGCAGAAAGCTGTCGGGCAGCCCGTCGACTTCGAGCATGGTGAAACCGATGCGCCGCCGCGGCGTGCGCGTGAGGAACAGGTTGGCCGGTTCGTAACTCAGTTGAATGGCGTCGGGCGGAATGGGGCGGCTGGCGAGTGCGCGCAACCGTGGGTGCCGTGGCAGCGCCGGTGGCTCCCACGGCGTCGGCAGGTACGTCAGCGACACACCGAGCGCATCCAGGGCGACGGCGAGCCCCTCGGCGGTGACCGAATAGCCGATCGGTTGGCCCCAGCGCGTCTGCATCACGATTGGTGGGCAGGGATCAGTGGTCATGCTGCGCTCCTGCTGCGCCGGCCAGGTGCTGCAGGCGCACGGCGATCTGGCGAGCAGTGTGCCGCCAGCCCAGCGGTCGGATCGCTGCGGCAGCGGCTGCGCCCACGCGCTGTGCCGCCGCCGGATCGTGCACGACGCCGCGAATCGCCGCGATCCAGGCATCGTCGTCGTGCCCTGGGCATGGCAGGCGCACGCCGCCGTGCCGCGCGAGTGCAGCGCCGGCACTGCCGTGATCGCTTGCGAGCACGGCCAAGCCACATGCCTGGGCCTCTCGGATGATGCCGGCCCAGCGCACGCCGTGGTGCGGGATCAGCAACGCATCGGCGCTGCGGTAGAGCACTGCCCGCTGCAACGGGCCGAGCCGCGGCACCTCTACGCAGGCGAGCTCGACGCCAGGGCGCGATGCTGCCAGCACGCTGCGCCAGCGGTTGCCGTCTGCCCCAGCCAGAATGACGAGCACGTCGTGGCTGCCGGCACACGCGGTTGCGACATACCGCATGGCGGCAGCAAGATCCAGCCCGAGTGCCGGGTCGTCGAGGATCAGGAGCACCACGCGTCGTGCCGGACGCCGGGCGATGATCGATGGATGAAACAGATCGACATCGACTCCGGCATCGATCTGCGTGATCGGCCGCGTGATGCCGGCCGCCAGCAGGCACGCGTGGCTCGCCGGATCGGCCACCCAGAGTTCGGCAAAGCGCTGCAACTGGCCGAGCTCGTCGGGCTCAGCGTCCGACAGATCCTGTGGCAGGAATGCGATGGTGCGGTCGGGCGCGCGCAGCGCTGCGTGCGGATCACCACACACCAGCCGGAGATAGCCCGGCTCCTCGGGGCGGAGTTGCAGCACCGGCAGCACCATGTCGCTGCCCGGTGGAAGGCGCGCATCGGTGCCCGACAGATAGCGCAGGCGTACGTCGATGCCCTGCTCGGCCAGCAACGGCGCTACCGCCTCGGTGACGTGGCCGGCTGGCGTACCGGATTCGACCCAGATCCAGTGGACACCATGGTGGAAACGATCGGCGAGTGCTGCGTGCCAGCGGTGTACGAACGTCGCATGCGACCGACGCAGCAGGCCGTTGAGATCGATGCGGTTGACGGCCGTGCTCGAATTCTCGTGATGCAGCAGTGATGTGCCGCCGGTGCAGACTACGCGAAACCCGGCCATACGGGCGCGCAGGCAGTAATCCGTGTCCTCGAAGTACGAGACATACGCTTCGTCGAGGCCGCCGAGCACGGCGCGCACATCGCGGCGAATGTACATGCATGCGCCGGTGATGCCCATGACCTCGCGGATGCCGGGGTATTGGCCGATCCACGGCTGGCCGCCACCGATCTGCGCACACCACATCGAGTCGTGGTCGAGCGTCACGCCGGCGTGCTGCAGCCGGCCGTTGGCGTGGAACAGCAGGCAGCCGACGATGCCGTGATCCGCATGATCATTGGCGACTGCGCACAGATGCGCCAGCCAGCCCGGGTCGACGACCTCGGTGTCGTTGTTCAGCAGTACGACATCGTGGTCGGCGGGGATGGTGGCGAGCGCGATGTTGTTGCCACGGGTATAGCCGAGGTTCTGTGGCAGCGTGATCAGTGTGACGTCGGGTTGTTGTGCCAGCCAGGCACCGGTGCCGTCGTGGCTGCCGTTGTCGACGACGATCAGCCGATACGCGACACCGGTCGTCTGGCGCAGGCTGGCGATGCACCGCTGGGTCAACGTCAGCCCGTTCCAGCACAACATGACGAGCGTGACGACCGGCCGCTGGCCGATGGGGAATGCCGGCCGCGCGTTCGGGGCGTCGATGTCGCGCTGCCGAGTACTCACTGGTCACCTGTGCGAATCTGTGGGTCGGTCTGCTCATCACCGAAGGGTAGGCACCATCGCCGGACCGGTGGCGCCGTGCGATCTTGCCGCTGATTCTATGGGCATGCCGTCGTGCTGTCAACTCGTCCGAAGCAGCTGTGTCTCCTCCCGTCGTTGATGTGGCGCGAAGACGCGAAGAGGTGGGGTGGGTCACACGAAGGCACGAAGGGAAGGTCGGGCACGCTCGACCGTGATTGATCGTAGTGTCTCAATAACTGAGGCCATGTCCGTGAGCAACCGTGACAAACTCGTGTAAGATATCAGGGAACGACGGTGGCATCCGGGAGGCGTCATGGCTCGGCAGTTGGCAGTTCTGGTACGCTTCGGACTGTGCTGGCTCGTCGTGCTCGCCATCGCAGCTGGCTGTGCGCAGGCTTCACCCGGCCCCGGCCCTGCCAGCGCCACGCCGATGGCGAGCGCCACGCCGATGGCGAGCGCCACGCCGATGGCGAGCGCCACGCCGATGGCGAGCGCCA
>CAIQIY010000313.1 GCA_903871975.1 uncultured Chloroflexota bacterium
CGGTCGGCAACCGCGCGACAGTGACACCGACGGCTTCCAGCGCGCTGATCTTCTCTTGTGCCGTGCCCTCGCCCCCCGAGATGATCGCACCGGCGTGCCCCATGCGCTTGCCGGGCGGCGCCGTCTGGCCGGCGATGAAGCTCACCACCGGGCGCGTGATGTGCGCGGCGATGTACTCGGCGGCGTCGATCTCGGCACGACCGCCGATCTCGCCGATCAGGACGATCGCTCGCGTCGCGGGATCGCGCTCGAACAACGCCAGCACGTCGACAAACGTTGTGCCGATGATCGGATCGCCACCGATGCCGACAATCGTGCTCTGCCCGATGCCGAGGCGCGTCAACGCATCGACTGCCTCGTAGGTCAGGGTGCCACTCTTCGAGACGACGCCGACCGGGCCCGGGGTGGCGATGTTGCCGGGAATGATCCCGACCTTGGCCTGGCCTGGCGTCAGCAGGCCGGGGCAGTTGGGGCCGATCAGCCGACTGCCGCGCTCGTGCACGTAGCGCACTGTCGCGACCATGTCGTTGGCCGGGATCCCTTCGGTGATGCAGACGATCAGCGGGATGCCGGCTGCCGCAGCCTCGCGGATGGCGTCGGGAGCGAATGGCGCCGGCACATAGATGATCGACACGTTGGCGCCGGTGGCCGCGACGGCTTCGGCGACGCTGTTGAAGACGGGGACTGCCCCGTCGATCGCCCGCTGGCCACCGCGACCGGGCGTGACGCCGGCGACGACGTTGGTGCCGTATGCCAGCATCTGCCGGGTATGGAATTCGCCTTCGCGGCCGGTGATCCCCTGAACGAGCAACCGTGTGCCCGAATCGACCAGGATGCTCAACCTGTGCTCCTTTATTGCATGCGCGGTGCGGTGCCGCGCCCGGTGTCGCCTGCGCCGTGCCGACGACCGCACTGGTCGCCGTGCCGGCCCATCCTAGCACAAAGCCCCGAAGGTGACAACCGGTGCTCGACAGGTAGCCAGGCCCGAGCGGCACCAGCATGCATCGATGTCATGGTCTCGTGCCGGTCCCGCTCGTGCAATACGATGGTGCGCTGTGCGGCCGGACGAGGGTGCCACGGTGCCGGTGTGGCCCTGGACAGACGACGAGGTAGCGGTATGACACCGGGCACAACGACATCCTTTGCGATCGGTCCGGTGCGGTCCGGCAGCGCGACGAGCCGGGGCAGGCGTGATATCGCGGTTCCCGGGGGGCGTGCGCCCATGGCCAGATTCGGCCAAGCTGCGCGGGCCACGGCAGTGGCCCCGACCCACCAGCAGTGCCGGAATGCCGTGGAGGCGCGCCGCGAACGCGCACGGCACGCACTGCATGCCCGGGCGGCTCTCGCCACCTGTGCTGATCACATGCCACGCGTCACGTGGCGATCAGGCCATCGTGCCCACCAGCGCCGTCGACAGCTCTGCGCGTGTGGCCTGGGCTGCCGTGCCACCGGCGGCACGCGTCGACAACGCGCCGCAGATCACTGCGGCATGCAATGTGCGCTCGAGCGGCCAGCCTGCCAGATAGCCATAGAGCCATCCTGCGTCGAACGAATCGCCGGCACCGACAGCATCCACCGGCACCACCGCCGGCGGCGTGCACTGCAGGTGCCGAGTGCCACATCTGGCGACCGCGCCGACGGCACCGCACTTGACTGCCAGCAGCGGTACGCGGGCCGCCAGCCATGCGATGGCGTCGTCGAGTGATGCGACGGCGGCACCATGCGCCCGTGCGATCGCACATGCCTCGGCATCGTTCGGCAGAAACATGTCGAGATGCGGCAGCCAGTCGGGCACATCATCCCACGACTCGGCGGGGTCCCAGTTCGGATCGAGCGAGGTTGTCGCGCCAGCCGCCCTGGCACGCGCCAGCACGTCGGCGATCGCTGGCCGCAACGCCGGCTGCAGGAACGGGCTCGCCAGATGGACGTGGCGCACACCAGTGAACGCATCAGCGGCAATGTGTTCCGTCCCGAAGTGCGCCATCGCACCAGGAAACGTCAGCATCGTGCGGTCGGCGTCGCGGTGCAGCACAATCGTACAGCCGGTACGCTGGCCCGGCGCGACGGCCACACCGCTGATGTCGATGCCCCGGGCCACCAGATGATCGGTGCACAGTGCGCCGAAGGGATCGGCGCCGACCAGCCCGATGAATGCGGTACGCAGGCCAAGCCGCGCACATCCGCTCGCCATGATCGCCGCCGAGCTCCCCAGCGTCAGTGTGGCATCGTCCAGCAGTTGCTCGGCTTGGCCCCAACGTGGCACGACATCGCCACGCACGATGAGATCGACGTTCAGTTCGCCGACCACGACGACATCGAATCTGGTCATCGGTGTACCTTGGGCCGGCCCACGTCGTCGATGGTGGGCACGGGCTGGCTATCAATGCAGATGCCGGGCGAGCACGTGGAGGTCGTGACACGCACCGTGGCGGTCGCGGGCGTGGGCGCTGAAGCGTGCCTCGACGCCAAACCCCAACTGCTCGAAGATTGCGTGGCCACCTACCTGTTCAG
>CAIQIY010000314.1 GCA_903871975.1 uncultured Chloroflexota bacterium
CGTCTACGCCGCAGCGTCGTTGACCGAAGCATTCGAGGAGCTGGGCCGCGGCTTCGAAGCAGAGCATCCGGCGAGCGACGTCGTATTCAATTTCGCCGGATCGCAACACCTCGCGACGCAGATCAACGAAGGTGCGCCGGCGCACGTGTTTGCCTCGGCCAACATCAAGCAGATGGATGCTGTCGTGGCCGGTGGCCGGATCAGCGCGGCCAGCGTCACGGTGTTCGCACGCAACCAGCTCGTCATCATCACCCCGCGGGAGCCGTCCAGCGACATCGCCACCCTCGCCGACCTGGCGCGACCCGGGCTGCGGCTGGTGCTGGCCGCCGATGCGGTCCCCGTCGGCGAATACAGCCTGGCGGTGCTCGACAACGCGGCGGCTGCCGGCTACGGCGGCGACTTCCGCCAGCGCGTGCTTGCCAACGTCGCCAGCTACGAAGATAATGTGCGGGCCGTCGTGAGCAAGGTCGCGCTGGGCGAAGCCGACGGCGGCATCGTCTATGCGACCGACGCGACCAGCGCGGCGGTGCGGGCGCTTCCCATCGCCGAGCCGATCAACGTGGTGGCCCGCTACCCGATCGCGGCGCTCGATGGCGCCGGTGCCGATGCCACGGCGTTCGTGGCGTATGTGGTGTCGGCCGAGGGCCAGGCCGTCCTGGCGCGTTACGGGTTCGGTGCCGCACCATGACGGCATATCCATGACGGCGGGCGCCGGCCGCGCGCCGCACAACCGGCCACGAGGCAATGCACCCTGGCGGCGACGCACGGTGCGACAGGGTGCGATGAACCGAAGACCACACCCGTTGTTGCTGATCGCGGCACTGCCGGCATTCGCCTACCTGCTCATTCCGCTCATCGCGCTGGGGGGGCGGCTGGATGTCGGGCAAGTGGTCGCTGCATGGCGGCAACCGGCCGTCGGCGACGCCGTCAGAGTCAGCCTGGGCACCTCGCTGGCCGCCACGTTGCTGGCCGTCATCGGCGGCACACCGCTCGCCTGGCTGCTGGCGCGGCACCAGTTTCGCGGCCAGCGCATCATCGACACCCTCGTCGACCTGCCGATGGTCCTGCCGCCAGCCGTCGCCGGCATCGCACTGTTGCTGGTCTTCGGCCGGCGCGGCCCGCTCGGCGACTGGCTCGCAAGCCTCGATCTCACCATCGCCTTCAGCCCACTCGCCGTCGTGCTGGCCCAATGCTTCGTCGCCGCACCCTACTACATCCGCACCGCCGTCGGTGGCTTCGCCGCCGTCGAACGCGAACTGGAGCAGGCGGCCGCCCTCGATGGCGCCAGCGCCAGCCAGACGTTCCGGCAGGTCACGGTACCGCTGGCCGGGCCGGCGCTGATCGGTGGCGTAGTGATGACCTGGGCGCGTGCGCTGGGCGAGTTCGGCGCCACGATCATCTTCGCCGGCAATCTGCCGGGCCTGACGCAGACCATGCCGCTGGCGATCTATCTGGGCTTCGAACGCGATCTCCAGGTCGCACTCACGCTGGCAGCGATCATGCTGGCGATCTCGTTCGCCGTGCTGCTGCTCACGCGCCGCCTGCTGTGGCGGTCCGCCGAGCGCTGAGCGCCACGACGGTGCCCGCCGCCGCTTGACAGCCGGGTGTGACCGGTGTATACATCACTCGCCGTCTTCGCTCCAAGGCTGTCCCTCGCGCCGTTTGGCATGGCGCAACAACAGGCAATCCCAGATCGCTGGTGCCGCGGTGGATACACGACCGGTGGGGCGTTCATGTGACGAATCGCGTTGTCGTGATCGCAGGGCGGCGCGCCGAACGACGCGCAATCTGCGATCGGGCGCGTTTGTGCGATCGGGGCGATAGACGACGCTGACGAGAGCAGCGCTCGGTGCTTTGCGGTGGGGCGAGCCGCCGCCAAGGCAGCGGGAGTGGCACGTGGTGGCCCAGCATGATGCACGCCAGCCAGTGTTCGCCGCACGTCGGCGCCGAGCACCACGCTGCATTCACCGCGCCGTGCCTGGCCCCGGCGAGTCGTGCATGGTGGTCGCATCTGCCTGCTGCGCGTCGGTGAAGCTGCGGTTCGATGACACTGACCGACACAGTCCCGTCGCTCGGCGCAAGAAATGCACAAATGAGCACTGTTTGACCGCCACACGCCAGCGGGCCGCACCATGGTATCCGGTGCCAAGAGGAGCCACGACCTACGACGACATCGGTCCGCGCGACAATGCCGGCACACAGCAGCCCGGCAGCATCCGGCCGTTTGTACACACAAGGAGACGCGACGATGAGCTACGACACGCGACGAGAGGTCATCACACGACGACGCTGGTCCATGGCGGCATGGCTGCTGCTGGTGCTGGGCCTGCTGAGCACACCGAGCTACGCCATCGCACCGCGTGCCAGCACGGCCGTCGCCGGCACCGTCGTGCTGGCGAGCACTGGTGCGACACTGGCGCAGGTACGCGTGTGCGTCCTCGGCACTACACACTGCGCCACAACGGCGGCGAACGGCCAGTACACCCTGAGCGGCATCGCCGCCGGCGACCGCGTCC
>CAIQIY010000315.1 GCA_903871975.1 uncultured Chloroflexota bacterium
CCCCGCAGCGCCGACAGCGGCCCCCGAAGCCCCGGCGGCGACGCCGACCACTGCGCCGACGCTGGCCCCGATCGTGGACCAGCCCACCGCCACCCCGGCGCCGGTCGCCGAGGAGCCGACGGCCGCACCGGAGCCAGCGCCTGATGCCACCACCATCAACGGCGTGACGCTGCCGGACGATGCCGGCCCGGTCGACCAGCAGGTGTATGTGCGGTACTTCGACAACACCGCGACCTTCACCTCGATCGACTTCATGGTGACGGTGTACGAGGGTGGCGGCAACGCGCTGCGCGACCTGCTCAGCGACGCGCTCATCCGCCTCGACCGCAACTTCGTGCCGCAGCCGGGCGCCGCACTGAAGTGGACCTCGAACGAGGATGCCACGGTGTGGACGTTCGAGCTCGACCCGAACCTGATGTGGAACGACGGGACGCCGGTGACGGCCGACGACTATGTCGCTACCTTCCAGTACTCGGGTAGCCAGGAAGCCGCCTGGGACTTTGCCTGGTACTACAGCGCGCCTGGTGCGTTGAAGAACTGGGACAAGGCCGTCGCCGGCGAAGTGCCGCCCACCGAGATCGGCGTGCGCGCCGAGGGGCCGCACACCCTGGTGTTCGAGACCGAGACGCCCGCGCCGTTCCTGCCGGCCAAGCTGATGTACAGCGACGCACTGCAGAAGAAGGCGCTCGAAGCCAACGGCCCACGCTACAACAACGACGTCGCGACCAGCGTCTCGGCCGGGCCATATGTGCTCACCGAGTGGTCGATCGGCGAGCGGCTGGTGTACGAGGCCAATCCCGATTACACGGGCACCAACAAGCCGTACTGGCAGCGCCTGATCAACATCGGTGCCAAGACCGATACGTTCTTCGCCGGCTACCAGGCAGGTGAAGTCGATCACGTGACCGGCGAGTACCTCACGACCGCCGACAACGAGATCATCGCCAACGATCCGGAGCTCTCGGCACAGGTGCGCCTGACGGCTCAGGACTTCCGCACCGACTACCTGTTCTTCGACTGCCAGAATCCTCCGTTCAACGATGTCCGCGTGCGCCAGGCGTTCGGCCACATCGTCGATCGCGACAGCCTGATCAAGAACATCATCACGCCGACCCAGGGTATCCCGGCGTATTCGTTCCTGATGCCGGGCTTCCCGGGCTCGAACTCGCAGGAACTGTCGAGCATCCAGAGCTATGACCCCGAGAAGGCGCGCGCCCTGTTGGCGGAAGCCGGCTTCGAGGGTGGCGCGGGCTTCCCCAAGCTCGAGCTCTGGCTGCGCAGCGAGGCGCCGGTGCGCCAGGCCGTGGCCCAGGCGATCGCGGCGACGATCAAGCAGGAGCTGGGCATCGAGGTCGAGGTCTCCAACAAGGAGTTCAAGACCTTCATGGAGGCGCTCAACGCCAAGCCCACCCAGCTGCAGTTCGGCATGGTGTCGTACGGCATCGACTACCTCGATCCGTCGAACATGCTCGGCGTGTGGTTGGCCACCGGCCGGCACAACTGGCAGAATGCGACGTTCGACGACATGGTCAACAGCGCCTCGGCGATGGCTGACCCGGTCGAGCGCATCAAGATCTTCCAGGACGCCGAGAAGCTCATGGTCGAGGAAGCGCCGGCGGTGTGGATCTACCACCGCACTGTGGCCGACGTGCTGAAGCCCTACGTCAAGGGCGAAGCGCTCGAGCCGAACGTCGGTGGGTTCTCGGGCATCCAGTGGCCGGGCATCAGCGCGTTCAGCAACAACCTGAGCACGCTGTACATGGACAGCACGGTCAGCGAGCTGCGCCCGACGCCGCCGACGGTGTAACCCCCGGCGATCGTCGCGGAGCCCCCTGTTCTGTCGTGACATCGGACGAGGTGCGTCGGCAGCGGCGCACCTCGTCTGTTCATCATCGAGGGAGTGGCGCATGGTCGCATATCTGGTGCAACGGATCGCCGGACTCGCCGTGGTATTCTTCCTGGTCTCGGTGGTCGCCTTCCTGCTGATGCACTCCATCCCCGGTGGCCCGTTCGATGAGGCGCAGATGCCGCTGCCGGCGGCCGCCAAGGCGAACATCCTGCGCAAGTATGGGCTCGACAAGCCATTGCACGAGCAATACCTGCTGTACATGAGCAATGCACTGCGGGGTGACTTTGGCATCTCATTCGCTACGACCGAGCAGGTTACCACGCTGATCGCACGCACCTGGCCGGTGAGCATCACGTTGGGCGGGCTCACGGTGATCTTTGCCCTCGGCGGCGGCGTACTGCTCGGCATCCTCGCCGGCGTGCGGCAAAATACGTGGATCGATTATGTGGTGACCTTCGTCGCGGCGCTCGGGCTGACCATCCCGAACTTCGTCGTGGCGTTGTGGATGATCCTGTTGTTTGCAGTGCAGCTCAAGTGGCTGCCGATCGGCGGTTGGGGTGACGATTGGCGCCAGCTGATCATGCCGATGGTCGCGCTGGGGCTGGGGCCGATGGGCGTCGCAGCACGCTACACGCGCGCCAGCCTGGCCGATGTCTTCACCTCGGATTACATCCGAACTGCCCGTGCCAAGGGGATGAGCGAATATCTGGTGGTGATGCGCCATGCGGTGAAGAACGCGCTCATCCCGATCATCACCGTGCTCGGGCCACGCATTCCCGATCTGATCACCGGCACCATCTTCATCGAGACGATGTTCCGCGTTCCCGGGCTGGGCAAGTTCTTCGTCACCAGCGTCAGCGACCGCGACTATCCGATGATCATGGCAGTCATGTTGCTGGTCGCCGGCCTGTGGGGGCTGGTCTATCTGGTGACCGATCTGCTCTACACGGTGATCGATCCACGTGTCAAACTGGCTTGAGCGCAGGAAGACGAGCATGAGCGTAGCTGCCCCGAGCGCCGATGGGCGCGCCACCACTGATCCGATCGCGATGCGCCCACCGAGCAATCTGTGGCGCGACGCGGCGTTCCGCTTCTCGAAGAACCGGCTGGCGATGGCGGCGCTGTTCGTGGTGCTGGCGATGGTGCTCACCGCGCTGTTCGCCGATCTGCTCGCGCCGCAGGCGTACGATTTTGCGCGCATCGCCGATTCGAAGCTGTTCCCCGGCGAGAAGGGCTATCCGCTGGGAACCGACGAGGTCGGGCGCGATCTGCTGAGCCGCCTGATCTACGGAGCACGCATCTCGCTGATCGTGGGCTTCTCGGTGCAGGCGATCGCACTGATCGTCGGCGTAGCACGGGGCCTGCTGGCCGGCTTTGCCGGCGGCTGGGTCGATTTCGCCATCATGCGGGTGATCGAGGTATTCACCGCCATCCCACAACTGTTGTTCGCGTTGTTCCTGATCTCGATGTTCGGCGGCGGGCTGTTCAACGTCATTCTGGCGATCGGCCTGATCGGCTGGGTCGAGATCTGCCGCATCACGCGCGCCCAACTGATCTCGCTGCGCGAGAAGGAGTTCATCGAGGCAGCGCGGGCAGTCGGCGTGCCACAGCTGCGCATCGCGTTGCGCCACCTGCTGCCCAACGCCCTCACGCCGCTGATCATCGCAGTCACGCTGGGGATCCCGACGGCGATCTTCACCGAGGCCGGGCTGAGCTTTCTTGGGCTGGGAATCAACGACCCGCTGCCGAGTTGGGGCAAGATGGTCGGCAATTCGTTTGCGTACATCCGGGTCTACTGGCATCTGGGCCTGTTCCCCACCCTGCTGATCGCGACGACGATGCTCAGCTTCTCGTTCGTGGGCGACGGGCTGCGCGATGCGCTCGATCCGCGGCTGCGCAAGTGAGCGATGTGTCGGATCGGTGAGCGGGCTCGGCGCGCTGGCGGCATGGCGACGCATGCCGGCGCCCGGGGTGGAGCAGCTGCAGTGAGCGATGCGACCGTGAGCGCACTCGAGGAACGGCTGCGCAGCGTGCCGGCGACGCCCGGCGTGTACCTGTGGAAAGACGCCACCGGCACGGTGCTGTATGTCGGCAAGAGCAAGGCGTTGCGCGATCGCATGCGTTCGTATCTGCAGTCGCCACGTGGCCTGAGCGCCAAGACGCGCCGGCTGGTGCGTGCCATCGCCGATTTCGACGTCATCCTGACGCAGACCGAACTCGAGGCGCTGCTGCTCGAGATGACGCTGATCAAACAGCATCGACCGCGCTACAACGTGCTGTTGAAGGACGACAAGAGCTACCCGTACATCAAGGCGACCCTCAACGAGCCCTGGCCGCGCATCTTCGCCACGCGCCGGCACGTCGCCGATGGGGCACGGTATTTTGGGCCGTACGCCAGCCCGGGCGCGGTCTATCGGACGCTCGACCAGTTGAACCGGTTCTTCGCGTTTCGCCCGCCCGGGCGGTGCACCGACGACAAGTTCGAGCGTCATCGTGCGCTGGGCAAGCCCTGCCTGTACTACGACATCCGCCGCTGCCTCGGGCCATGCGTGCCATCGCTGGTCGATCAGGAGGAGTATCGCGCCGCCATCGCCGGCGCATGTCGCTTCCTCGAAGGGCGTACCGAGCATGTGGTGCGTGATCTGCGTCAGCGCATGCAGCAGGCCGCCGAGCGACTCGAGTTCGAACGCGCGGCGTACCTGCGCGATCGCATCCAGGACATTGAGCGGGTCAGCGAGGCGCAACGGGTGTTGCGCACCGTCGATACCGACCAGGATGTGATCGCGCTGGCGCGCGAAGCCGACTCGGCCGTCGTGCAGGTGTTCTACATCCGTGGTGGCAAACTGATCGGCGCCGAACCGTTCAGCCTGCAGAACACGGAGGACGCCGCCGATGCGCAGGTGCTGAGCTCGTTCGTGACCCAGTTCTACGAGAGCGCCGCCGAGGTGCCGCCGCATGTGCTGCTCGCCGAGCACGTCGAAGAACCAATGATCATCGAGCAATGGCTGTCGCAGCGCCGTGGGCAGCGCGTCGAGATCCGTGTGCCGCGCCGCGGCGAGAAGCGCCAGCTGGTCGAGATGGCGACACAGAATGCCCGGCGCAAACTCGATGAGCTGCGCGCGCAGTGGCTGAACAGCGAACAGCGCGCGGCCGGCGCGCTCACCGAATTGCGCGAGCTGCTCGGCCTCGCCGAGTTGCCGCTGACGATCGAATGCTTTGATATCTCGACGACACAAGGCAGCCATGCCGTCGGCGCGATGGTGGTGTTCGAGCACGGCGTCGCCCGCCCGGCACGCTATCGCAAGTTCCGCATCAAGACGGTCGCAGGGATGGACGACGTGGCCTGCATGCGCGAGGTGCTGGCGCGCCGCCTGCGCCGCGCCACGCCCCGCGGCGATGAGTTGCCGCCGGTGGCCGAGGATGACGCGGCCGCGCCGACGACCGATGCGCCGGCGGCCCAGGCACCGCCATGGGCCGCGCTGCCCGATCTGCTGCTGGTCGACGGTGGGGTCGGCCAACTCAATGCCGCCGTCGCCGTCGCCCGCGAGCTGGGCCTGGCGCATCTGCCGCTCGCCAGCGTGGTGAAGGGCCCGGATCGCGACCGCTTCGATCTGCTGCTGCCGGGCGCGGCGGCGCCGCTGGTGCTGCGCCGCGACAGCCTGGCGCTGGGATTGGTGCAACGCATCGACGAAGAAGCCGACCGCTTTGCACGCGCCTATCACCAGACGTTGCGTGGCAAGGCGGCGCTGCGCTCGACGCTCGAGGCCATCCCGGGCATCGGGCCGACGCGCCGGCGCGCGTTGCAGCGCCACTTTGGCTCGCTCGAGGCGATGCGCAATGCCTCGGTCGACGAGCTCGCCGCCGTGCCCGGAATGAATCGACCGAGTGCCGAGGCGCTCAAACAGGTACTCTGATGTGCGGTAATCGACGAGGTGAGGACGATGACGATTCCATTCATGGCCGAGGCTGCGGCAATCGCCGACCGACTGGTGGCGATTCGTCGCGATCTGCACATGCATCCCGAGCTCGGCTTTCAGGAGTATCGTACTGCCGGGATCGTGGCCGATGCCCTCAATGCACTGGGCTACGAGGTGACGACAGGCGTGGGCCAGACTGGCGTGGTGGGCCTGATGGCTGGCGCGCAACCTGGTGAGCGTACGGTCTTGCTGCGCTTCGACATGGACGCGCTGCCGATCGACGAAGCCAACGAAGTGCCCTATCGCTCGCAGACGCGCGGCGTGATGCATGCCTGCGGCCACGACGCGCACGTGGCGGTGGGCATCGGCGTGGCGACGCTGCTGGCGCAGCATCGCGATCGTTGGGGCGGGACGATCAAGCTGATGTTCCAGCCTGCCGAAGAGGGTCTGGGTGGCGCTCGCGCGATGATCGCCGACGGCCTGCTGCAGCATCCCGCCGTCGATGTGGCGCTGGCGCTGCATGTGTCGTCGGGCCATCCGGTAGGCACGGCCGTGGTGCGCAGCGGCGCGCTGCTGGCCGCTTCGGATCGCATCGAGATCGTGATCCATGGCCACGGCGGCCACGGCGCCCGGCCCCACGAGACGGTCGATGCAGTGGTGGTGGCGGCACAGGTCGTCGTCGCGCTGCAATCGATCGTGGCACGCAATCTCGACCCCGAAGAGATCGGGGTGGTGACGATTGGCAGCATCCAGGCCGGCATGGCCGGGAATGTGATCGCCGAACAGGCCGTTCTGCGTGGTACGATCCGCAGCTTCTCGGAGCCGACACGCGACCTGCTGCATCGCCGCGTCCGCGAGGTCGCCGAACATGTCGCGGCAGCATTCGGCGCACGCGCCGACGTCCAGACGCCCCGCGGTGTGCATGCGACCGTCTCGGCGCCAGGGCCGACGGCCGTGGTGTATCGCTCGGCGGCAGCCCTGTTTGGTGCCGACCAGGTCGATACGACCTATCGCACGACGGGCGGCGAGGATTTCTCGGAGGTGCTGGCCGCCGTGCCGGGCAACTTCTTCTTCCTTGGTGCACGCAATGATGCGCGCGGCCTGAATGCACCGCATCATAATCCGCGCTTCGATATCGACGAGGCGTGCTTGCCACAGGGCGTGGCGATCTTGTGCGATGCCGCCGTGGCGTGCCTGGCCGGCGCCGACCGGCTGCCTGGCTGAGGCATACGCTGCGTGGCCGCCGGCACCGCGCCGTGTGCTGCTGCCACGCACGGCCGCGTGCGTGAGCTTCACCACCATGGTGCTGCCGCCGGCACCGCGGGGGCGGCACTGCCACTGTTGGCGACATCGCCGGCACACAAGAGCCACCACCACTGCGTGTAGCGAAAACTGAACCGCCGGAGCCGCTGCGAGACCAGCGGCTCCGGCAAGGCCATCGGCGCGCCGAGCCACAGGATCCAGTATGGCGCTGCGGCGCGCGGATGCCATGGCTCGTCGGGCAGCATGGCACGCCGCACGGCGACGTCGATGCGCTCGAGCGGCGCGACCCACTCGATGCGATGACGCGCCGCGCCGAAGGACGCCGGCTGATAGAAGGCCAGCAGATCGACGGCCAGCCGACGCGGCGCCCGGTCGCACGGGATGCGATACCAGCCGTCGCGCACCGCATGCGCCAGATCGCGCGGCTGCGGCGTCCGGCAGATCATGACTGCCGCGTCGTCGCTGAATGTCCGGCCCAACGTCGCTTCGCTCATCGTGCCCCCACACTGCGCCGCGACCGTTCCCAGTCGCGCCGCACCTGCGCGACTGCCTGCTCGCCGGCGCGCGCTTCGATCATGACGTCGAATGGTGGTACGCCGCGCGCCGCCTCGGCGAGCGCTGCGATGTCGCCCGGGTGGCAATAGTCGGCGTGTTGCCCGGGGTGGGGTGCGCCCGGCCGCGCGCTCCGCGCACCAGGCAGCGGCACTGCCTCGGTGCGCTGACTGCTCAGGTGGATCTTGGGCCGGACCCCGGCCGGCCAGGTGCCGAGCGCCAGGCTCAGCGCCGCGCCGAGCGCCGGCCCGCTGCCGGCCAGCTGCAGATGCAGGGTGTCGAGCACAATCGGCGCACCCGTGCGCTGATGGACGCTCAGCGCCGCCTCGAATGCCCCCGGTGCCGCGACTGGCTCGAAGGCGATGCGCCGCCGGATCGGCGCGGACAGCCGCAGGTACCAGCGCGCGATGCATGCGCCGCGGCCGGACGCGGGATGCGGCAGGTGGGCCACGACGACCCCGTCGGCAGTGGCTCCCAGTGCGTCGAGTACCTCGACTGCCCGCACCAGCGCTGCGATGCTCGCCGCGTCGATCGCCGCATCGTCGGCGGCGGCCACGACGTGCATCTCGGCATGGATCGACAATCGTACCCCGAGCTGCCCGATCACCTCGGCGCATTCGCCGCAGACTGCCGCCATCGCCTGCCAGTCGCAGCCATCGCGCAGCTGTGCGCTCAGCACCGCCGGCAGGCGCAAGACGGTGATCCCCCGCGCAGCGTGCCGCCGGATGGCGTCGATGATCGACGCCAGCGCCAGGCTCGGGTGTACGCCACGCCCGGGTAGCCCCGGATCGAGCCGCATGGTGGTGCCAAATCGGATATCGTCGGCCATCAGAACCATCGCACTCCTCCGTCTTGGCAGTATAGAACATTTGTTCTGAATATGCAAGATGGCACCATGGGTGTGGCCGATGCGCGAGCGCAACGGCACCTCGCGCCTGCATGCTATAATGCACCCACAGCGATCGATGGCGCACCGCGATCCGGCAGCGCGAGGGGAGCATCATGCCTCGAATACTGCTCGTCGACGACAACGTCGTGCTTCTCGACCGGCTGGCGGCACAGCTCCGCGAAGCCGGATACGCCGTCGACCTCGTCTCGAACGCGAGCCATGCCGATTCGCTGACCCAGGAAGAGCGCTACGACATGATCGTGCTCGACGTCGGCATTCAGCACGGCAGCGGATGGATGCTGCTGAAGAAGCTGGCGCGCACCGTGCCGGTGATCGTCGCCTCGGGCGAGGCACTCGAGGAAGATGTCATCCGGGGCCTCGAGATGGGGGCGATCGACTACATCGCCAAGCCATTCCGCACGGCCGAGCTGCTGGCGCGGTTGCGCGCACGGCTACGCCCGGGCGATGCCCCGGCCACACGCGCGCCGGCCGTCTCGGTCGATCTCGGCATGAACGACGACTCCGGCAGCTTCAAGGGGATCGATCTGCTGGAATTCGCACCCTCGGCGCCGCCGCGCATCACGGCCGACTCGCCGGCGCCGCGGCCGGAGGAAGACGAGCTGATCTTCATTCCATACGCCGAAGAGCGTTCGCTGTTGAGCGGCCTGCGCGAATCCGAAGCCGACGAGCTGCGCCCCGACGAACTCGAGCGGCTCTCGCTCGGGCAGCAGTTGCGTGCGGCACGACAACGGCGGCGCGTGACGCTGGTGCAAGCCGAGCTCGATACGCGCATTCGCATGATGTACATCCAGGCCCTCGAAGAGGAGATGTACGCCCGGCTGCCGCGCGGCGCACCGACCGAGGCGATGCTGCGCACCTTGGCGGCATATGTCGGCATTCCGGCCGACCCGCTGGTCGAACAATACCGTCAGGCACACGTGAGCCTGCCGCTCGAGCCACCACCATCGCTGGGTGGGCCACCCGTGCCACGCCAGTTTCCCACCCAACTCGCGATGGGGCTCGCAGTCGTCGCTGCACTGGCGCTGGGGCTCGGAGCGATCTGGCTGCTCGACCGCGAGGGGGTCCTGACGGCGCTGGGGCGCGCGCGCGAGGTGCTGATCGGCCTGCCCTTTGGCGCCTGGCTCGAGGCACTCTGGCCAGCCGGCAGCTGATCCGCGCTCCCGAGGGAGGGCCTGGCGCCGTGAGCGAGACACCACACGCCGAACCTGACGACGCCACGATGATGGATGCCGACGCGGCGCGCCGCCCGTCGCCGCTACGCTGGGCGGCAGTCGTCGTGGCCTGCCTGGCACTGGCGATCCTCGCCCTGGTCCTGGTCTTCCCGCGCGTCGCCGACGGTGTGCGCGATCGGCTGCATCGCGAGTCGCTGGCCACGGCGCAATCGCTGGCGGCGACAGCACGGGCGCCGACGGCCACGCCGTTCGGCGCACGGCCCACGGC
>CAIQIY010000316.1 GCA_903871975.1 uncultured Chloroflexota bacterium
ATGATCTGCGCCGCGCCGCTGCGATCCGAGATGAACGCCAGCGCGGCGCCGTCGGGCGACCAACGCGGACACCAGTCGCGCTGCGCCGGATCGCTGAACCGCACGGCAGCACCGTCGGGGAGCGCCCGCCAGATCTGGCGTGGCAGCGGCTGCTGGCCGCTGGCAGCGCATGGGCTGGCGACGAAGGCAATGGCACCGCGCGAACTCACCTGCAGGTCCTCGAGCTGCATGGCGGCCAATGTCTGCTCGATCGTCCACCTTGCCGTTGCATCCATAACTGGGCACTCCTGTTGTTGCGCCTCGTGATCGGGCCCCCATCCTAGCACGCCGGACGGCGCCGGGCAACCAGACGTGCCCGACACCAGCGCCACCACCACGCACCAAGGGGACGGAGCGCGTGCCCCGTCCCCCGCCAGGTGTCCAACACGATGCGCCGCCGGTCAGGTGCGCTGCTGCTCGTGCCCCCACATCCAGGGCGTCCCCACGCGTGGCAGCAGGAAGCGATCGACACCGTACCAACCCGCGACCTTCCACGCCAGCATCAGCACGATCGCGATGGTGAACAGCAAAGCGTTGGTGCTCGCCGTCCCGGCCATGATGAAGTTCCAGTTCATGAACCCGCCGAAGAACGCCGCGATGCCGACGAATGCACCGATCACCAGCGCGATGCCGATGGCGATCTCGCCATACGCGACCAGCTTGGCGAACCAGGTATAGCTGCCGCTGTCGAGCAATGCCTGAATGAATCCACGATACCAGTCGACGGCGATCACTGGCCTGGCGCCTTCGGCCGGAATGGCCACCGCACGCGCCCAGAACCCCTTGAGCGCTTCACCCGTCTCGACCCAGGCCGGGTTGGTGGCTTTGCCCCAGCCTGACGTCAGCCACGTGTACCCGAGATACACCCGCAGGATCGCCCAGAGCCACGCGAGCCGGGTCGTCGCGAACAACAGGTGCGCGATCGGCGGGTCAGGGATCAATACATCACCACGCTGGTCGACCATCCTGGCAGCCATTGGATACCTCCTGATCAATCGGCACTGACGGTGCGACGTGACCGGCGTCATCGCGGTGCATCGTTCGTTCGTCGAATTGATCCTAGCAGGAGGGCGCCGCCGCGCGTGAAAACGTTCCGCAAGCCACGGTTGCCGGTCGTCAACGATCGAAGAACGGGAACAGCTGCGGGATGCGCTCGGCCGTGAGCGGGGTGCCGTATTCACATCCCTCGAACGCCTCGGCGTAGCGCACATGCGCGCCAGCCGGCCCATGTTGGGCGATGAGCATGTCGCGGAAGCGCTCGGCATCGCGGCGCAAGCGCGCGTCGTACCGTTGCCGCAACCACGTGCGGCGCTCCGGCTCGGCCGGCACCGCGTCGAGGTCACCGGAGTTGTACGGCAACCACTCATAGAATTGTGACGTGTGGCAGTGCAGCATATCGATCTTCGCTTCGATCGTCTCATCGATTGGCACGATCACATCGGGCGCGAACGGTGTCGGCTTCTGGAAATGGTCGGACACGTAGACGATCACCGGGTTATGGGCGAGGTGCGGCGTCATGCCGGCGACGTTCGGCACCGTGACCATGTAGGCGGCGTCCTGGATCAGCTGGGCGGTGTAGCGGTGGTCGGGGTGATAGTCGTTCGGCCGCGGCGACATGATGCAGTCGGGCTGGAAGCGGCGGATCACCTCGATGACGGTGCGGCGGTTCTCGAGCGGGGAGAGGCGAGAGGCCAGGGGGAAGTGGGGCGATGGCGGAGAGGGGCAGGGCGGAGGGGG
>CAIQIY010000317.1 GCA_903871975.1 uncultured Chloroflexota bacterium
GTGGCGTACTGTGTTTCGACGGTGCCTGGCTCTGGCCGGCGCTCGCCGCCCTGCCCGCCAATCCCGCCAGCGGCGAGTTCTATCTCACCGACCTGGTCGCTGCCGCGATCGCCGAGCGTGGCCCGGGCGCAGCGGTCGCCAGCATCGTCGGCGACGCGCGCGAGGCCTGGGGGGTCAACGACCGACAGCAACTCGCCGCTGCAGCCACGGTGATGCAGCAACGGATCCTCGATGCCCACATGCGCGACGGGGTGCTGCTGATCAACCCAGCGACCATCACCATCGACCATGGCGTGGTCATCGGCCGCGAGGCGACGATCCTGCCGGGCAGTGTGCTGTGTGGCACGACGACGATCGGCGGGGCGTGTGTGATCGGGCCGCAGACCACGGTCATCGATGCCACCATCGGCGATCGGGCGACGGTGCGTCAGAGCTATCTCGAGCGGTGTGCGGTGCCGGCTGATGCCGAGCTCGGCCCGTTCGCCATGCTGCGCGGTGCGGACGGTGTGCACAGGTGACACACACGTGAACGGACAGGCGATGTGGCACGTGCGTCGACGCGGGCACGAGGGAGGAGCGATGGACGGACGGTTGCAGATCTTCAGTGGCAATGCCAACCGCCCGCTGGCGCAGGCGATCGCGAACGGCATGAACATCAATCTCGGGCGCGCCATCGTCGGCACATTCCGCAACGGCGAGACGCGCGTCAAGATCGAGGAGAATGTCCGCGGCTCGGACGTGTTCGTGGTGCAGCCGACCTGTACACCGGTGAATCAGCACCTGATGGAGTTGCTGCTGCTGATCGATGCGCTGCGTCGGGCCTCGGCGGCGCGTGTCACGGCGGTCGTGCCGTACTATGGCTATGCCAAGCAGGAGAAGAAGACGACCGGCCGCGAGCCGATCTCGGCCAAGCTGGTGGCGAACCTGATCCGTACCGCTGGCGCTGATCGCGTGTTGACGATGGATCTGCACGCCCCGGCGATCGAGGGCTTCTTCGATATCCCGGTCGATCACCTGCAGGCTGGCCCGCTGCTGGCCGACCATTTGCGCCTGGCGCGCCTGCATGATCCGGTGGTCGTGTCCCCCGATGCCGGCGGCGTCGGGCGCGCCAACAGCTTCCGCGAGCGTGTCGGTGCCGGGCTGGCGATCATCGCCAAGCAGCGGCCACGCCCTGATGTGGTCGAGATGATCGAGATGGTCGGCGAGGTTGCCGGCAAGACGGCAGTGATCGTCGATGATATGATCTCGACGGGCGGCACCCTGGCCGAGGCGGCGCGTGCGTTGCGCATGCGCGGTGCGATCGCGGTGTATGCGTGCGCGACCCATGGCATCTTCGCCGGCGATGCGCTCGACGCACTCGAGCACTCGGATTTGCTCGAAACACTCGTGACCGACACGATTCCGCTGCCGGACGGTCATCAGCGTGGGCGTATCTCGAAGATCAGTGTGGCACCGTTGTTCGCCGAGGCCATTGTGCGGATCCACAAGGATCTGTCGCTGAGTGCACTGTTCTCGTGAGCGTGCCCCGGGTGTGGTGTGCTCGGGCAGTTCGGCCATATGGCATCGATGTCGACGGCGTCGCGCGGCTGGCCTCGAGGTGATGTGTCCGTATGCGCTAAGGATCTCGCACCGTGAATGAACCATTCTGGCTCTGGTGGCTGGTGATTGGCGCATCGACGGCGTTGTTGGGCCTGACTTCGGCGATCGATGCGGCGCTGAGCGCGATCGGCCGACACCGGCTGAACGCGCTACAGGACGAGGGAGGGCCGCGGGCGGCACGCATCAACCAGTTCCTCGCGACGCCCGGTCGGCTGAAGGCGGCGATCCTGCTGGTGAATACCGCCTGCATCATCGCTGTCACCGCCGCCGTGATGGTGCTGAGCGTCGGCTGGAGTGTCGGTTGGCGTGTCGCTGGTCTGATTGCATTGCTCATCGTGCTGCTCATCGTCGGCGAAGCCATTCCCAAAGGCCTCGCGTTGCGCGACACCGCTGCGGCTGCCCGGCTGCTCACCGGGCCGATGGCGCTGCTGGTCGAGGCGATCTGGCCGCTCGCCCGCCTGATCGGCTTCGTCGGCCGTCCACTGGTGCGGCTTGTCGGCGGCCGCGACAGTGAGATGCCGCTCGTAACCGAAGAAGAGGTGCTGCAGCTGGTGAACGCCGGCGAGGAAGAAGGCCTGATCGAACCGGGCGAACGCCAGATGATCGAAGGAATCTTCTCGTTCGGCGAGACGGCAGTACGCGAGGTGATGACGCCACGTGTCGATATCGTCGCGCTCGACGAGGCGGCTACCCTCGATGAGGCCCTTGATCTGGTGATTGCACGCGGGCATTCCCGTGTGCCGGTCTATCGCGATACGATCGAACACGTCGTCGGCATGCTCTACGCCAAGGACCTGTTGCCATGGCTGCGCGCCGAACGCACCGATGTGTCGCTCGGCTCGCTGGTGCGCGCGGCGCATTTCATCCCCGAGACGATGAAGGTCGATGCGCTCTTGCGCGACCTGCAGACGCGCAAGGTGCATCTGGCGATTGTGGTCGATGAATATGGTGGAACAGCCGGCCTGGTGACGATCGAGGACATCCTCGAGCAGATCGTCGGCGAGATCCAGGACGAGTACGATCGCGGTGCGCCCGAGATCCAGCTGGTCGGCGCGGGCGAGTTCATCATCGATGCCCGCGTGCTCATCGATGATGTCAATGCGTTGCTCGGTGTGCGTCTGACGTCGGACGAGAGCGACCGAATCGGCGGCCTGGTGTTCGAGACGCTCGGGCGTGTGCCACGAGCCGGCGATGTCGCCGAACTGGTGCCCGGGCTGGTGATCACGGTGCTGGCAGTCGAGGGGTTGCGGCCGCGAACGTTGCGGATCAAGCGGGTGGCGACACCCGATCAGGCCGAGCCATCGGGCGGAGTCCCGCGCGATGGTGCTTCGGCCGACCGGTGAATGGCTGCTGCACGCGCCACGCTCCACCGGTTTGCCCGCCCGCGCCGTGTGCGCGATCTCGACCCCCTGCCGGGCCCGGCTCCCAGCTTGCCCCCGGGGCGTGAGCATGGTATGATGCCAAGGGCTGAGCAAGGCTAGGTGTCTCGTGGTCGCTGCGACAACGTCATGGGTGCGACAGGCACGGCAGCGTGCGTTGATACGTGGTCTTCGTCGGTCCATCAGGCCGGCGATGTTGCTCGCCATCGCATGGCTGTTCGGCATTGCCACCGCGCTGCATTGCATCATCCACTGTCACCAGCATCCGTTCCTGCTGTCGACAACCGCGAGCGACCCACGCCAACACGTGTGTCACCTCGACATCAGCGTCGCCGCCGAGCAGCAGCTGGCGGGCGGTCGGATGCACCTGCCGCA
>CAIQIY010000318.1 GCA_903871975.1 uncultured Chloroflexota bacterium
CGCGGCTCGCTGTTTCTCACCAGGCCGACGTTGTTGCACTACAGTGCCAATCGCGAGGAGTTGCTCGATCGGGCGGGTGCGTTGTTTGCAGCGATCGACGCGGGGGAGCTTCAGGTGCAGATCGACTCGGTCTATCCGCTGGCCGAGGCGGGTGCTGCCCATGCGGCGCTGGCAGGTCGGGCGACGAGCGGCAAGGTCTTGCTCGTGCCGTGATCGGGCGGCCCGCGATGCTGCCTCTGTGGCGAGATCGCGCCCACAGGATCGCGTGGGGTCGGTGAGCCGGGCTTGCGTCCCGTGTGGTGTTCGGTGTCATGCTGCAGCCAATGCATCGGCCTGGGGTACATGGTCTGCGTGTTCTAACACAGTGCTAACGCGCCCGGCTTGTTGGCAGCGCTGCGATTCGGGTAGGATGAAGGCGAGTATTCGTGCCGACCAGCAACACGGAGAGATGCCCATGACCGCCAGTGACGCGGTGACCGACCAGAACGCTGCCGCCGTTCCGTTCCGCACCGAGGTGCGGCAGTTGCTCAACATCCTCGCGCATTCGCTTTATAGCGACCGCGAGATCTTTCTGCGCGAATTGATCTCGAATGCATCCGACGCACTGCATCGGGTGCAGTTCGAGATGGTCACCAACACCGATGTTGTCGATGCCGATGCAGAGCTCGAGATTCGTGTCAGCGTCGATGAAGAGGCCAAGACGATCACCATCAGCGACACTGGCATCGGCATGTCGCGCCAGGATATGATCGACCATCTCGGCACGATCGCCCAATCGAGCGCACGCGCGCTCGTCGAGCGCCTCGAGTCCGGGCAGCGCAGCTCGATCATCGGCCAGTTCGGCGTCGGCTTCTACTCGGCCTTCGTCGTCGCCGACGAGGTCACGGTGATCTCGCGTTCGCATCGGCCCGACGAGCCTGCGGCGCTGTGGCGCTCGACCGGCGATGAAACCTTCACCGTCGCGGCTGCCGAGCGCGAGCAGCGCGGCACGACGGTGATCCTCAAGCTGAAGGAAGAGGCCCACGAGTTTGCCACGCCGTGGCGTGTGCGGCAGATCATCCGGCGCCACTCCAATTTCGTCGCATTCCCGGTCTTCGTCGGCGACGAGCGTGCCAACGAGCAGCAGGCGCTGTGGCGCCAGGCGCCGCGCAAGGTCGAGGCATCACAGTACGAAGAGTTTTACCGCCAGCTGACGTTCGATTTCGAGGCACCACTGCTCACGGTGCACCTCTCAACCGATGCGCCGGTCGATCTGCACGCGCTGATGTTCGTGCCGGCGAAACGCGAGCGTGGCGTCGTCGAGCGTCGCATCGAAGGCAAGATCAAGCTGTATTCGCGCAAGGTGCTCATCCAGGAAGAGGCCAAGGACCTGCTGCCGAGCCATTTTCGCTTCATCGAAGGCGTGGTTGACAGCGAGGACCTGCAGCTCAACGTGTCGCGCGAGATGGTCCAGAGCGGCTCGGTGTTGCCGCGCATCAAGAAGTCGCTGGCCAGCAAGCTGCAGCGCGAGATCGCCGATCTGGCCGAGAAGGACCCGGAGCGCTATCTGAAGCTCTGGGAAGAGTTTGGCGTCTTCTTCAAGGAAGGCATCGCGACCGACGCGGGAGTGCGCGACGAGCTGCTGCCGCTGCTGCGCTTCGCGAGCAGTGCTTCGGGTGACGCGCTGATCAGCCTGGCGGAATATGTCGCCCGCCTGCAACCCGACCAGCAGGACATCTACTATGTCCTGGCGGGCGATCTTGAGAGTGCCCGCAACAGCCCACATCTCGATGCGTTGCGCGAGCGCCAGCTGGAGGTGCTGTTTCTGGTCGACATCATCGACGGATACATGCTCAACGGGCTGCGCGAATTCGATGGCCACAAGCTGGTGAACATCGACGATCCGAATCTGCAGTTGCCCGGCGAGGCCGCCGCGCGGGAGGTGCTGGTCGATGACCAGCGCTTCGTGACACTGGTGAACGCCGTCAAGGCCGCATTGGGCGAGCGCATCGCCGGCGTGCGCGCCTCCGAGACGCTGCGCTCCAGCCCGGTGCGGCTGGTCGCCGGCGAGCAGGGTGCGGGGCGCGAGATGGATCGCATCCAGCGAATGCTCGATCGCGACTATCAGGTGTCGCCACGTGTGCTGGAGATCAACCGCGGCCATGCGCTGATCGAACGGCTGACGACATTGCTCGAGCACGATGCCGCTGCACCGCTCGCGGTCGCGCTGATCGAGCAGCTGTACGAGAGTGCGCTGTTGCTCGAGGGGCTGCACCCCAACCCGGCGACGATGATCGGTCGCATTCAGTCGCTGATGGAGGCTGCCGCCGGCGTGACGCCGCGCGCGTGATGGCGTGATTTTGCCATCGCCCCGAGCCTGATGCCGTTCGCGATGCCAGGGGTTGCCCCCTGGCATCGTTGTGTCTGGTGCGCTCGCCAGTAGCTACACCGCACCTGGGCTGCTACAGCGATGCCACTGGTCTGCTCCGGCGAGCTGCGCACCAGGCAGATTGGTTCTGATTGCGTACCCGCCGTGGATGCCGTCGGCGCAACACGTTCAGGGCGCACCGCGCCAGATGGCAGCGTGATTGGTGTGCGCTACGTGTGCATATCACCTGCACGGCGGCTGGTCGTCGTATTGTTATGAGATATTAACTCAATACATGTGAATCCTTCATCGACAGTAGTGATCCGTGCAGCGATGATTGGGGTGTCAGACGAGTGCATCTGGCGATCAGCCACGCGAAACGGAGTCACCATGCCGCATCAACGCACGCTTCCCGCTCTGATGATCACCATTGCCATCGGCTACGCCGTACTCACCGGCTGTGGTGCCGCAACCCCCACCGCTACGCCGACGCCGGCGGCGCCCGAGATCACCCCTGCGCTGCTCGCGCCATTCAAGCAACTCCCCAGCGAAGTACTGCCGACCGAGTACACCATGACCGAAGAGATGATCACGCTGGGGCGGATGCTCTTCTACGAGCCACGGCTCTCGATCAGTGGCACCATGTCGTGCAACACCTGCCATGGGCTCAACAACTACGGCATGGACGGCTTGCGGTTCTCGTTTGGTCACACTGGCAACCCGGTTGGCCGCAACACACCGACCGTCTACAATGCTGCACTCCACGTCAGCCAATTCTGGGATGGTCGCGCCGCGACGGTCGAGGAACAGGCCAAGGGGCCGATCCTCGCGGGTGGCGAGATGGGCATGCCCAGTGCCGAATATGTTGTCGGCGTTCTTCAATCGATCCCGGGCTATCGGCCATACTTTGAAGCCGCGTTCCCCGAGACCGACGATCCGATAACCTATGATCATGTCGGTCAGGCGATTGGTGCCTTCGAGCGACGGTTGATGACTCCTGGCCGATTTGACCAGTTTCTCGGTGGCGATATGACTGCGCTGACGATGCAGGAGCAGCGTGGTCTGGTGCTGTTCGTC
>CAIQIY010000319.1 GCA_903871975.1 uncultured Chloroflexota bacterium
GTCGTATCGCTGGGGCCATGCGGCCGGCAATTCGCCCGCGTCGCGTCCGGCGGCGTATTGCCCCACGGATACTTCCGCCCGTCGTCGCCCTGCGCCGCCCGTGTCCACTCCGCGTCGCGCGGCAGCCGGCCGCCCGCCCACGCGGCGTATGCGCGCGCCTGCTCGCGCGTCACCCACACCACCGGGTGCTGCACCTTCATGTGTCGCGCGGCTTCTGCACCGCCGCAGCATGCACCGCCATTCGCCACAGACCATTGGTCACCGGCGTGCGCATCATCCAGAACCCCGCCGGCCCGCCGCCCGCCGGCACCCACAGGTACTCGGCGCCTGCCGTGTCACGCTTCACCTGCGGTGCGGCTGGCTGCAGCGTATGTGTCCATGCGACCCAGCCGATGACGGCAGCGATCACCATGGTGGGGATCAGCAGATACCGCAGCGTGGGGTTGTCTTCGGTCAGCACCACCATCTGGAACAGGGTGAAGCACGTGCCGAGCACGACCACGACGGCGGTCAGTGCACGATTCAGTCGATCGCGCAGTCCAGATTCTATCGATCATCCCACGGAGCATGCCGCTCGGCTGTTTCATCATAGCATGGGCTGCGAGTGAGCGTTGGGCATGATGCATGCGGATCGCGCGCTACCAGACATTGCCACCGCGACGTCGCGCAGCCTTGGCGCGCCAACATGCTGCGATGGCGTGCAGGTGCCATGTACATAGTGCTCACGGCGCCGAGCGGGGCACTGCCCCGATACGGTCGATGGGCGCGCATTGCCGATCAGCGATGATGATGACCGGCCATCGCACGTCGTACGGGCCCGGGGTGCGCACATAACCATCGCGCGGGCGGCGGCACACGATCGTGTGCGTCGTCGCGCCGCCGGCCGGCACGAGTGGGTATGGCCAGTCGCACGCATTCGCCGGTTGGCTGCGTTGCGGGCGAGGATCGCGCGCCAGGTCCGCGAGGCCGGGCCGCGGTGCCGGGTCAGCCGCAACACGGGCAGCGCGCGCACGATCACGGCACTGCGCGGATCCAATGGCTCCCGTGCGCCATCACGGTCGATACCGTGATCGTGCCGGACGTGCGGCTGCCCATCGGCGCGCGGCACCATGTCGCGATCCATCACCGCATCAGCCACGCCGCTGCCGTAGGCCCCCGCGCCACGCGCAGCGCGTGATGCGCGGCGACGGCGCATGGCCTGATGGGCGATGACATCCTGGTGGTATACTATGTCAAATGATACCGTGTTGCTGGCCAGCATGAATCCGCGGAACCAGCCATCATGACACCGACCATCCGGCACGATCGCGTAGGGGCGGCGTATGTCTGGATTCCGCCGGGCCAGGATCCTGCGCGCACCGCCGTGCACGCCCCGTTCCTCATCATGCGCACACCGGTGACCAACGCGATGTGGTCCCAGGCAGTGGCGGCCGGCGCATGTCGCCCACCACGCACCGTGCTGTGCTACAACAACCCGGCGTACGCCGACCATCCGGTCGTTCACGTGACGCGGGCGCAAGCCCGCGCCTACGCGGCGTGGGTCGGTGGGCGATTGCCGCGCGACTGCGAGTGGACGCGGGCGGCGCAGGGCGACGACGGGCGGCGATGGCCGTGGGGCGACGAGCCGCCCAATGCGACCCGCGCCAATTTCGACGAACTGGTCGACGACACGACGCCGGTCGGCAGCTATCCGGCAGGGGCCAGCGCCTACGGTGTGCTCGACATGGCA
>CAIQIY010000320.1 GCA_903871975.1 uncultured Chloroflexota bacterium
GTATTGTCATGCGCTCGAGCCCTACGGGCTGTTCTTCTTCGAGGAGCCCTGCCCGACCGAAGACCTCGAGGCGACGGCCCAGGTGACGCGGGCTGCGCGCATGCCGATCGCTACCGGCGAGCGGCTCGTCGGTCGCCACCAGTTCCGCGAGGTGTTCGAACGACGTGCCTGCCACATCATCCAGCCCGATCTGTCGCATTGCGGTGGGCTCTGGGAGGCACGCAAGATCGCTGCGGCGGCCGAAGCGGTGTCGATCGCCGTGGCGCCGCATAATCCGAATGGGCCGGTCGCGACGGCCGCAGCCATTCATTTTGCGCTGGCGACGCCGAACTGGGTGATCCAGGAGGCGATCAGCAACGATGTGCCGTGGCGCAACGAGGTCGTTCGCTCGAGCCATCGGCTGGTCGATGGGGCATATGCCCTGCCTGTGGCGCCCGGTCTGGGGATCGAGATCGATGAACGTGCGGCGGCGCGCTATCCCTGGCAGCCCGAATTGATGCAGCGCTACTTCCATCCCGATGGGGCAGTGGCAGATTGGTGATGTCGCCGGTGCGTTCGCCGGGCCACGGCATGATGGAGCACTCCCATGATGATCGATCGCTATCCGTCGGTACAATTCGCGGGCGAAAATCACATGATCACGCTGTTCGATGATCATGGCGCGGCGTGTGCGTGCGCCAGCCTGTGGCGTGCCAGCTACAGCCCGGTCGGGTGTGGCACGGCGCTGTTCCTGTGGTATGGCGACCGCCGCGTGCTGCTGACCGACGCGCCGGCGCTGGCCTGCCATGTGCGCGATCGGTTCAATCAGTACTTCGCCGGGTTTGCCGAGCGCGATTTCGGCGCGATCATCCCGACGATCGGCCAGGTCGCGATCACGACAGGCCAACCGACACCATGGCGTGCGTCGTGGCGCAGCGCTGGCGGCACGGTCGAGCTGTGGTGGGATGGCATCTTCGAAGCGGCCCTGGAACGGTTCGACAACACCAGTGGCCCACAGCGCTATGCGGTGAGCGCAGTCATCAGCAACTGCCGCGCCGCCGGCATCGCAGTCGACGGCCAACCACTCGCCGGCACGATCGGCGTTCCCGCCGGCGAATCGCTCAGCTCGGGGTTCCTCGCGTTCAGCGAGACGTGGTGCGATGCCTGAGCAACCGGCCGGCCGGCGCGCCGAACCGGCCGCGGTCGTACACCAGCTGGCCGCGCACCAGCGTCTGATGCACCCGTGGGCGCACGCGCCAGCCGAGATACGGGTTCAGCCGATGGCGGTCGTGCAGCTGATCCGGCGTCACGTCCCATGGGTCATCGAGCGCCACGATCGCCAGATCTGCGTCGCAGCCCGGCGCGACCCGGCCCTTGGTTGGCAGGCCGAAGCGCTGCGCGACTGCGCCGGCAGTCGCTGACGCGAGCCACGGCAGGCCCAGGCCGCGCACCAGGACACCAGCCTCGAGCAGCAGCGGCAGCGTCAGCTGGCAGCCAGCGATGCCACCCCAGATCGCAAACATGTCGTCGCCCTGCTTCATGTCGGGCGGCGCAGGCGAATGATCCGACGCCACCATCGGCAGGCTGCCATCGGCCAGCGCGGCCCACAATGCAGCGCATTCGGCAGCCGGGCGCAACGGTGGGGCACACTTTGCGGCTGCACCGATGCGTTCGAGCGCGTCTTCGTCGAGCACCAGGTAGTGCGGGCACGTCTCGCAACTCACGTCGACGCCCGCGGCGCGTGCAGCGCTGACCAGTGCGACGCCCTGGCCGGTGCTGACGTGCACGATATGGAGCCGGCACCCGGCATCGGCCGCCAGCTGGATCGCCCGCCCGATCGCCTCGAGCTCGGCGACGACCGGGCGCGATTCCAGGTAGGCACGGGCATCGTGCCGGCCGGCTTCGCGGGCGCGTTGCGCCAGCGCCGCAGTGATGCTGTCGTTTTCGGCATGCACCGCCACCAGCAGGCCAAGCTGCGCAGCACGACGCATGCCGAGGTACAGCGTCGCATCATCGGCGGCAGCAAACTCGGGCGTGCCGCTGCGCGACATGAAGGCTTTCAGCCCGATCACGCCAGCCTCGGCCAGTTCGTCGAGCCGGTCCAGATTGTCGGGCGTCAGGCCGCCCCACAATGCCAGATCGACATGCGCCACACCCGCGAGCGCTGCGGCCTTGGCCGCGAACCCGGCAGCATCGAGCGTCGGCGGATTGGCGTTCAGCGGCATCTCGAACGCACATGTCGCCCCACCCGCCGCCAGCGCCCGCGTCCCGCTGGCAAACCCTTCCCAGTGGCCGCGCCCGGGCTCGTTGAAGTGGACGTGGGCATCGATCGCGCCCGGCAACACCAGCTTGCCGGTGGCGTCGATGTCGCGGGGTGTTGTGGCGGCGCCAGGGCCGATCGCCACGATCCGGCCATCGGCGATCGCCACGTCGGCGCACTGCCCATCGGCCAGCATGCCACCACGTACCACCAGATCTGCAGTGATCATCGTGCCTCCGCCAACAGCTCGCCACGCTTCAGACATAAAACCCATCGCTCGGCAACGGTGCAGTGTCGGCCAACAGCACCTGCAGCCGCGTGCCATCGCGCACGACGCGCCGCACGACGCCCTGCAGGTATTCGGCGCCCGCGCGCCAGCGCACCAGATCACCGACGCGCACGTCATAGCGCTCGGGCCCAAGCCGGGCGCCACGGCATTCGATGACGAACCCTTCGGTGCCACGCTCATCGACAGGCAGCGCCGTGTAGCGCCGGCCATAGCCGCGACGCTCGATATCAACCGTCACGAGCGCGACGTCGCGCGATTCGGCCATGCTCACCTCCTTGTGCATGCATTGCACAGCATCATACCAGCGCCGGATGGCCACGGCAACACGCGTGGCGTCATCGATGCTGCAAGGAGCACGCGTGGCAGCAACATGTCGTCACCACCGAAACACCCGATGCCTCGACCGCCGAAGCGCGCCATGCCGCAGCCGATCGTCGCGATCAGACGCCGTGACAGCACCCACGCGGGCAGTCAGGCAGCTCGGCAACAGGAAACGGCAGGGGGGTGCACGAGCAACCACACCGCATCCCGGCGACCCGCCGGCGCCGGCCCACTTCTCGTATATACTGGGCGCACACCCGATCGGCTGCGCCAATGCCCGACACTCGTCCCGGGGCGGGCGGCGAAGCAGCGACGAACCTGCGCGGTACTCACCGAACGTGGCGAGGTCCACCCATGCATGTCGCCATCATCTACAATCCGCTCTCGCCCGAATCGACGCGCCTGTCGGCGCGCCTGGCCGACTGGTTGCGCGCGCGGTACGTGCAGGTCTGGCGTGGTGTCTCGCACGAAGGGCGCGAGCTCCCGGCGCCGGAGCGTGTCGATCTGATCGTGGCGCTGGGCGGCGATGGCACGGTGCTGCGTGCGGCACGCCTGGCGATCAGCTGGGGCGTACCAGTGCTGCCAGTGGCACTCGGCCGGCTCAATTTCATGTCGGAGCTGACGCCCGAGACGCTGTACGATGGGCTGGACACCCTGCTGCGTGGCGGCGGCTGGCACGACCGGCGCGCCCTGCTCGAAGCGACCGTACGCCACCAGGACGGGCGGGTGGCACCACCGGTGATCGCGCTCAACGAAGTACTGGTGGCGCGTGGCGAGGTCAATCGCGTGCTGATCATCGCCGTCGAGATCTACGACGCACAGGTGACGACCTACCATGCCGACGGCGTGATCGTGGCGACGGCGACCGGCTCGACGGCGTACGCGCTGGCGGCTGGTAGATCGGAAGCACACGTCTGAACTCCAGTCACATTCA
>CAIQIY010000321.1 GCA_903871975.1 uncultured Chloroflexota bacterium
GCCCATGCCGCGGCGTCGCCATCGCCGTCACCGGGCAGGGCGGGCTGGTCGTTCGGCACGACGACGGCACGCTGACCGACGTGAGTGCCGGCGAGGTCGACGCATGAGCATGCCGCCGTACGATGCCGGTGGCCCGGCGTGGCAGACATACGTGCGGGACACCGCACGGCTGCTGGCGCGGCCGATCGAGCTGGCCCGCGGCTACCGTCGCGACCAGCTCATCGCCGATCTGGTCGCCGGCAGTACCGTCGGCATCGTACTGTTGCCGCAGGCGATCGCCTTCGCACTGCTCGCCGGTCTACCGGTCGAAGTCGGGCTCTTCAGCGCAATGGTCGCGCCAATTGCCGCAGCGCTGTGGGGGTCGTCGTCGCATCTCTCGAGTGGGCCGACCAACACAGCATCGATCCTGACGCTGTCGCTGCTGGCCGGCATCGCCATCCCGGGCAGCCCCGACTACCTCGCCACCGCCGGGCTCGTCGCACTGCTCAGCGGCTTGATTCGCGTACTGCTCGGTGTGTTCCGCCTCGGCATCCTGATCAACTTCGTGTCGGATTCGGTCGCCGTCGGGTTCACCGCCGGCGCCGGCCTGTTGATCGCCGCCAACCAGCTCGACGCATTCCTCGGCGTCGCGCGCCCTGGCGACCAGAGTCTGGTCGGCATCGTCGCGGCGATCATCCCGCACCTCGGCGCCATCCATCTGCCGACGCTGCTGGTCGGTGCAGCGGCGATCACCGTGATCATGACGTTGCAGCGCATCGCGCCACGCGCGCCGGTCGTGCTCGTCGGAATCAGCCTGGTCGCCATCGGTGCCGCGCTCGGTGACTTCGAGGCGCGCGGCGGCGCGGTGCTCGGGGCGATTCCGGCGACGTTTCCGCCACCACTTGCATGGCCCGAGATCAATCTTGCACGCATCGGCGTGCTCGCCAACGGCGTGCTCGCCATCGCCGTCATCGGGCTGGTCGAAGCCGCATCGATCGCCCGCTCGATCGCCAGCCATTCCGGCCAGCGGATCGACAGCAACCAGGAGTTTGTTGGTCAGGGGATGGCCAACATCATCAGTGGCCTGTGCTCGGGCATGCCGGTCTCCGCATCGTTCAACCGCTCGGCGCTGTTGTTCCGTGCCGGTGGCCAGAGCGCGCTGGCCAACGTCATCGCGGCGCTGGTCGTCATCCTCGCCGTCGTCATGCTTGGCCCGCTCATCGCCCACCTGCCACGAGCCGCGCTCGCCGGCGCGCTGATGCTCACCGCGATCGGCATGATCGACCTGCGGAGCATGCGGCGGATCCTGCGCGGTACGCGCGGCGACGCGCTCATCATGGGCTTCACCGGCATCACCACGTTGCTGCTGCCGCTCCAATTCGCCGTCCTGTTGGGCGTCCTGATGTCCCTCGGCCACTACATCATGCGCACCAGCACCCCGCAGGTGCACGTCGTATTGCCCGACGACCAGTATCTGCGCTGGCGGCATCGCCCTGGCCGACCGGAGTGCCCACAGCTGGTGGCCGTCGAGATCCTCGGCGATCTGTACTTCGGTGCGGTGCATCACGTCGAGGAGACGATTCGCCAGCACGTGCAGCGCGTCGCCGGTCGTGCGCTGGTGGTGCTCGACATGCAGAGCGTCCAGCATTGCGACATGAGCGGGATCCACATGCTCGAGAGCCTGATGCGCCATTGCCGTGCGCAGGGTGGCGATGTCTACTTCACCCACGTGCGCGACAGCATCCGCCAGACCATGGGTCAGAGCGGTTTCGACGCGGCGCAGCAGCCGCGCCACTTTGACGATCTGGGTCGGGCGATCGATTATCTGTTCCATCACCGGATCGATCCCGCCGTCTGCATTTACGAATGCGAGGTACGGGCGTTTCAGGAGTGCCAGAACCTGCCGAAACGCACCTTCCCGATCCCCCGCGCGATCGTCGGCACGCTCCCCGAGCTGCCGCAGATTGCGCCGCGGCAGCTGTGGGCCAGGATCAACCACACCTTGGCGCCGTGTGTGATCGATGTCCGTGAGCCGCGCGAGTTCGCCCGCGGCCATGTTCCCGGAGCATTGCTGATGCCACTGGGGGCCGTGCTCGCCGGCGAGCTCGCCCCGCCGCGCGACCAGCCGATCATTCTGGTGTGCCGCACCGGTCGCCGCAGC
>CAIQIY010000322.1 GCA_903871975.1 uncultured Chloroflexota bacterium
GACCCCCGAGCCGTCGGCGACCCCCGAGCCGTCGGCGACGCCACAGCCATGAGCGAACAGCGTGAGACGGGCAGTGCCCACGGCGCTGCGGGGCGCATGCTGACGCTGCCGGTCGAGCTCGAGCGCGCGATCGCGGCGTTGCTGGCGGATACATCGTCGGCGCGCTGGCAACGTGCGGCCCGTGCGCTGAGCGAGCGGTATCGTGCACCGCGGCAGGAACATGGGCGCGCGCTCGCGAGTGGCGAGCGCGATGTGCTCGGCTACCTGGCGCAGTTCGTCCCGGCGACGTTTGCGCAACTCGTTGGTGCGATGCACGCCGTGCGGTGGCGCATCCCCGACTGGCAGCCCGAGACGTTGCTCGATCTCGGGAGCGGCCCGGGGACGGCATTGTGGGCGGCTGCCGCCTGCTGGCCGATGCTGCAGCAGGCCACCGCCTGTGAGCGCGAAGGCGCATTCGTCGCCATCGGCCGCAGCCTGTGTCAGGCTGCGCCCCATCCGGCCGTGCGCGCCGCCCGCTGGCATGTCGGCGATCTTCGCGCGCTCGCCGATATCAATGCGCCGCGCAGCGATCTGGTCGTGCTCGGGCATGTGTTGGGCGAGATCGCGCCGGACGAGCGCGTCGCGCTGGTGACGAACGCCTGGCTGCGTTGTAGCGGTGTCCTGCTGATCGTCGAGCCAGGCACGCCCGAAGGCTTTGCGGTAGTGCGCGCAGCACGTGCGATCGCACTCGGATTGTCCGGGACGACGCTGGCGCCCTGCCCTCACGATCAGCCGTGCCCGCTGCAGAATGACTGGTGCCATGCGCCACAACGCATCGTGCGCCCGGGGTTCCAGCGCGTCGCCCGTGCTGCGCCGGGGCAGTGGGAAGAGAACAAGTTCAGCTACTGTGCCATCGGCCGCATGCCCGGCGCGCAGCCAGTCTGGGCACGGGTGCTGCGCGAGCCGCAGTCGAACAAGGCCTACGCCCAAGTGGAGCTGTGCTCGCACGATGGCATCACCCGGCCCCGAGCGCTCAAGCGCGATCGCGCCGCGTTCCGCATCGTCAGGGACTTGGCCTGGGGTACGGCGCTGACCGATGCGGCCGCACTCCTGCCACCCGTCGATGGGTGATGGCCTGGCGATTCGCGGCCGCCGGCGCGCCCTACGGTGCCGATGGGGCACATCACGACGCGACGACCTGCTGGACCAGCGTGCCCAGCTCGTGGAGCTCGACGGGCTTGGCGAGATAGCCACGCACACCGAGTGCGTGCATCTGTTTGCGCAGGCGCGGCGTGTCGTAGGCGGTCAGCACCAACACGATCAGCCCGGGATGCTCGTGGCGCAACGCCTTGATGAGTGCCATCCCACTCCGATCAGCCCCGCCGGGATCGATGATCACCAGATCGATCCCGCCACGGGCACATGCCAGCCAGGCCGCGCCCGCCGACGGTATCCGCTCGACCAATGCGTCGGACCCGAGGATGTGCTGTAATCCGCGCTGTGTCACCAGCGCGGCGGATGGGTCGTTGTCGATGATGATGATGTGTGACACCCTCGCGCCGCACCCTCCTTCACGACAATGGCAGGGATTCACGCGCCACCGTGCCACGCCATCGTGGCTCCATGCTACGGCGGTGACGGCATTGTTCCGGCAGAAGTTTTCGCAACCCTTGGTGGCAGAGTCGCAACCCGGCGACTATGCGCGATGGCCACGTGGCGCACTGGCCGGCAACGCGATACGGAACGTGGTGCCGACGCCGAGTTCACTCGCGACCGTGATCCCACCACCATGCTGTGTGATGATGTGGGCACTGATCGCCAGGCCAAGCCCGGTGCCCTGGGGTTTGGTCGTGTAGAACGGTTCGAAGAGATGTGGTAGATGCTCGGATGCGATGCCCGTCCCGGTATCGGCGATGGCGATGAGCACACCACCACCCGACGACTGGTCGGCTGCCGGGTGCGTCGTCACGGTCAGCACGCCGCCACCTGGCATCGCATCGCAGGCATTCAGCATCACATTCAGGAACACCTGGCGCAACTGATCGGCGTGTGCGGTGATCGGCGCCACCGCCGGATCCAATGCGCGCACCACCGCAACCTGGCCGTGGCGCAGGTGCGTGCGAACCAGCTCGACCGTCTCATCGAGCAGATCGTTGACGTCGGTCGTCTCGAGTTCATCGCGATCGGGCCGATAGAAGTCGCGCATGCGGGTGATGATGCGAGCGATCCGACCCAGTTCGCTCTGGGCGATACCGAGAAAGACCCGCTGTGGCGCGCTCTCGGGCAGATCCTGCTCGACGAGGTACAGGCTGTTGCGCGCGGCATACAGCGGGTTGTTGATCTCGTGCGCCACCGACGCTGCCAGCTCGCCGACAGCTGCGAGCTTGGCGCTCTGCAGCAGCTGCGCCTGGGCTGCATCGAGCCGCGCCTGGGCTTGCTCGTGCAGCGACCTGCTCTGTGCCAGATCGTGCTGCAACGCGGCAGCGCGCACCAGCTGGCGCCGCGCGGTGATCGCTACTGCGGCGAGATCGGTGAGCGACTGGATGAATGGCAGGTCGTGGGGCGCGAAGTGGGCTTCGGCCGCGGCGCCGGGCAACACCAATGCACCCAGCCGCTGACCCTCGACGCGCAACGGCGCGAGGAACGCCGCACGCGGTGGCCAGGGTGCGACGATGCTGGCGAATTGCTCCGACTGCTCGTCGGTGAGCGTGCCGAGCGCGTCGACGATCTGCTCTGCGCCCAGAAGCATGGCACGCGGCGCGACGTATGCGCGCCCGGCGAGCGACTGCCCCGGATCCATGCTCAGCGGCGGGACGACGCCATCGCGTGTGGCGCGCAGCCACAACCGCTCGTCCCGCTCATCGGCCAGAAACAGCAGCGGGCCGCTCGAGCCGGGGAAGAGTGCGTCGGCCTCGCGCACGACAATCTGCAGGATCATCTCGATGTCCTGCGTCACGAGCAGCGCGGCGCATACCGCCAGGATCGCATTCAGGCGCCGTGTGACTGATGGTGGTGGCACGTCGGCCGGCGCCGCGGCACGCTCAAGCTGCGCGATGCGTGCGAGCGCCTGTGCGAGGCGGTGGTGCCGCCGCTGCACCAGTGCCGGGGCGGTGGTTCGTCGCGGCTTCGCCATTCGTCGATCGCTCTCCGTCGCTGCGACGCGCACCAGCCATGGCGCACGTTGGGCAGCACCATGCGGCATCCGGTGCAACCGGGGCGGTGTATCACGCCCCGGTTCGCTGCGCCGCCATCAGCCCTGGAACGTGCCGCGCGCCACTGCCGGCACGAACGCACTCAGGTCCGTCTCGGCGAGATAGACCGTTCGCCCGGTGTCGGCCGAGCAGTACAGCGCCATCAGCATCTCCATCACCGCCACACCGTCGTGGAACGTCTCGCTCGGCATCTGACCCCTGCGGAACGCGTCGACCATGTGCCGATTCTCGTCGGTGTAGCCGTAGATGCCGGCCTCGTCTTCCAGGACCGGCATCAGGCCCTGCTCGGCATTCTGCTTCTCGACGAGATCCTCGCCCTGACTGCCCTGCACGGCACGCGACAGGAAGACCTTCAGCTCGGTGCCGAGGGTATTGACCTCCATCGCGTACTCCGGTCCGAGCAGCTCGATCTGGATGCGCAGCCCCGGCCCGACATAGGCCCACGAGGTGCTGCTCTCGATCATCACCTTGTTGCCGGCCTCGTCCTCGAGCACCAGCGTGCCGCGGGCAAAATCCTCGGCCGGGCGTGCCAGGTAGTCCACCTCGGGCCCCATCATCTCGCGCAGCTTGCGGGCATATTCCGGCCGTCGCCACTTGAGCGTGGCGATGGTCGCACTGGCACTCACGAGCCTGAGGCTCTCGCGTGGCTTGCCTGGCTCGGTCAACAGAAAGCGCGCGACTTCGACGCTGTGGCACATCATGTCGGACAGCACGCCGCCACCCTGCTTTTCGCCCTGCCAGAACCATGGCTTGTGCGGTCCGCTGTGCTCTTCGGAGGCACGCGCCAGGTATGGCCGCCCGGTGGTCGCCGCCCCACGCCGCCAGACGATGTCCTTGCCGCGTCGCACTGCCGTCGAGAAGACCTGATTCTCGAGATATCCGTGGAGCAGGCCAGCCTGTTCGACCAACTGCAGCATCTCGCGCGCCTCGCCGAGCGTGCGGGCCAGCGGCTTCTCGCATGCGACGGCACGCAGCGTACTGCGGCCACTGGCGACCAGCTCGGCGATCGTGCGCATCGTCGCGAGCCGGGTGTCGTTGGGGCCCAGGATCCAGACGGCATCCACGACGTCGGCCGTCAGCAATGCCTCGAGCGACTCGTAGGCGCTGCAGGGTCCGAGTTCGAGCTCGTTGGCGCGGGCTGCCAGTGCCTCGCGGTTGGCGGCGGTGGGGCTATACACCGCGGTGACACTCACGTTGCGCACGCTCAGAAGCGCCTGGAGATGGAAATGGGCGATGAACCCGCTGCCCAACATGCCGATGCGCAGGGTGGGGAGGGTGCTGAGCTCTGCCATCGTCGGCCGTCCTCTCTGCTTGATCGGCGTGCCACGCGCACGCCGTGTCGCCGGGCACCATGCGACCATTATATACCGGGTAGCGGTCACGACCGTGATGGAGCTGGGCGGACGTGTGCGCCAGTCGGCACCATATGCCGGCGTTCTGGCGTGGTGTTCGCCGGTGGGGCGTCAGATCCCATCGACCACCGGCCCATCGCCGCAACGATAGGCATGTGCCATGCGTGGCGTGTTGAACGCGTATCCGACGCGCCCGCCGCGGTCGAGCAGGATGCATCCCCCGAGGCCGCCGCCACGACGCGCCAGAATTTCGATCGCCGCCCCGGCTGCGGCTGCCGGCGCCATGCCACGCCCGACCAGGTCGGTCGCGGTCTTGGCGAGCACGACACGCACGATCGATTCGCCCCAGCCCGTCGTCGAACATGCGGCGGTTTCGTCGTCGGCATACAATCCGCTGCCCACGATCGGCGAATCACCCACGCGCCCGGCAGGTTTGTTGCCGGTCCCGCCCGTCGATGTCGCGGCAGCCAGGTGGCCGGCCGCATCGAGCGCGACTGCACCGACGGTACCCATCGGGCCGGCGACGATGCCACGACCCGCGACTTCGCCGAGCGGTCGTTCGAATGCCTGGCGTGGCTGATGGGCCAGGCGCGCGCGCACGTCGTGCCAGCGCACCACCTCGCGCGGGACGATCAGATCGGTGTGGGCGCAGCGCGGGTGCCCGGCCGCATCGGCGAAACGCTCGGCGCCGGCGCCAACCAGCAACACGACCTGGCTCGCCAGCACCCGTCGCGCCAATGCAATCGGATCGCGCACGCGTTGCACGGCGGCTACGGCGCCCGAGCGCAGGCTGGCGCCATCCATGATTGCGGCATCACATTCGACGATGCCATCGACGTTCAGGACCGAGCCGGTGCCGGCATCGAAGATCGGATCGTCTTCCATCACGCGCACGGCCGCCTCGACGGCATCGAGCGCGCTGCCGCCCGCCTGCAGCACGTGCCAACCGGCATCGCAGGCGCGCCGACAACCGGCACGGTGCGGCGCGACCTCGTCGTCCGGGATGTCCCACGCGCCACCATGAACCACCAACGCGATCGGCATCGGTCACTCCCCTGCGGCGCGGTGCTGCCGCAGATATTCGCCACCATAACTCACCAGGGACAAACCGAATGGAATGGCTGCCACGCCCAATGCCCAGCGGCCACTGCGCGGGCCGTCGGCCAGATACAGCAGCAGGGCGACCGTGAGCGCCGCGGTGGTCGCCTTCCCTGCGGGGCGCGCGGCGGCGACGAGCGTGTGGCGACGGTAGATCGCCAGGCTGCCCAGCACAATCACCACGTCGCGAGCGATCAGCAATGCGGTGACGGGCCACGGAAATCCACGCGTCAGACTCAACGCCACGGCGGTGGTGTCGAGCATCAGCTTGTCGGCGATCGGGTCGAGGACACGGCCAAGCGCCGATGTTTCGCCACGATGGCGCGCCAGCGGGCCGTCGATCGCATCGGTGGCCATCGCCAACGCCAGCAGTGCCAGGGCTTCGCGATGCCGTTCGGGGCGCAGGAGTGCGCGCACCAGTGCCGGCAGCATCAGGAGTCGCGCCAGCGTCAGCAGATTGGCCGGGCTGGCCAGGTCGTGCAGGCGGATCTGCGTGTCGGCAGACGTCGCAGGGATGGCCCGATACGTTGGCTCGACACGATGAGACTCATGAATCATACGCATGGCCGGCGTTTCTCCATCGTACTCAGCGACAGCCGATGCGCTGGGCGACAACGGAATACCCGTACGAGCATAGCACATCTGTCGCGTGCGGATGTGGGCGTGGGGTGGGTGCATCACGCGGTGCTGGCCGCCGGCGGGCAGCCGCAGGTGTTGCCACTCCGGCGCTTGACCAGCGTCGACCGATGGCACTATGATTGCGCCACCAGACAACACGGCGTTCAGCCAGGAGGCCGTATGCTCGGATTTGATCCGGCCACCAGCTTCGGTGCCGCGGTCGCGCAGCGCTACGATGACCAGCCACGTGGCGACGAAACCGATGCCGTCGCGTTCCTCGCCGGCCTGGCGCGTGGTCGCCCGGCGCTCGAGTTCGCCATCGGCACCGGGCGGATCGCTCTGCCGCTGCATGCAGCCGGCATCACGGTCGATGGCATCGAGTTGTCGCCCGACATGCTTGCACGCTTGCGCCAGAAGCCGGGCGGCGCCGCACTGTCGGTCGTCTGTGGTGACATGAGTCGGGCCACTACTGGCCATCGTTACGGCGTGGTCTATCTGGTATTCAATACGATCTTCAATCTGCTCAGCGTCGATGATCAGATTCGCTGTTTTGAGAACGCGGCACGCCATCTCGATGCCGATGGCTGTTTCGTCGTCGAGACAGCGCTGCCCCATGCCTGGATCGCGCCGAGTGCCGCCGACTATGTCCATGCGGAGCACGTTGGGCTGGATGCCATCACGCTCGATGTCGCACGCTATGATCCGGTGACCCAGTTGCTCGTGGAGAACCATGTGCGCATCAGTGCCGCAGGCATCCAGCTGACGCCGATCGTGTGCCGCCTGATCACGCCGGGCGAGATGGACTTGATGGCACGCATCGCCGGATTGCGCCTGCTGGCGCGCTACGCTGACTGGCGCAGCCAACCGTTTGATGCCCGGAGCACTGCCCACGTGTCGGTGTATGGTCGCTGAACGCCGCATGCTGCGGCCGTTCGGCAGCTGGCTGTGCGCGATGCTGCTGGCAGCCTGTGCTGCACCCTCGATGCTGGCGCCCGCTACCAGGAGCACCGCGATGCCCGATGCCGAGGATGCGCGACCCGCCCCGATCAGCACTCCGGCAACGACCGGCTTCATCGCCTTCGAGCATGCTGGCACCGAGCGGCACTATCTGCTGCACATCCCCACTGGTCTGCTGACCGGCGCCCCGCTCGTCGTCATGTTGCACGGCTACTCCGACGATGCCAACAGCCTGCGCGACGACACGCGCATGAATGCCGTCGCCGACCGCCATGCGTTCGCCGTCGTCTATCCGCGCGGCAGCCGCGATCACCGCGGTGCGCGCTTCTGGAACGTCGGGTATGCATTTCACCAGGATGTCGAGGCCGTCGACGACGTTGCGATGCTCGTGGCACTCGTCACCTGGCTGCAGACGACCTACGGCTTCGATCCGGCGCGGACC
>CAIQIY010000323.1 GCA_903871975.1 uncultured Chloroflexota bacterium
ACGAGCCGATGCCACTCGACCGCATGGTCTCGGATACGATCGGCTATACCCCGGTGGCGATGAAGTTCGTCATCAACGAGGCGGTGATCCATGCGCACTTCGACGGTCGTACGTCGATCACGTACTGGGATTTCACCATCGCCCGCGAAATGCACGAGTGGGGGCTGCGCCAGCCGATCCGCAACATGAGCTACGAGGATCGTCGCCGGATCGCGTACCACGAAGCGGGCCATGCCTACGCGATGGTGAAGCTGTACAAGCCCGACAAGGCACGCCTGAACAAGGTGACGATCATCCGCCATGGTGGCGCGCTGGGCCTGGCTGCGCCCAAGCCGGTCGAAGAAACGTACACCTCGACCAAGGCCGAGCAGCTGATCGACATCCAGGTATCACTGGCCAGTCGTGCCGCAGAGGAGCTCTTCCTGGGCGTGCAGATGACGGGTGTCACCGGCGATTTGCGCCAGGCGACGATCCGGGCAGCGTTGATCGTCGGCGCGTTCGGCATGGATGACAGCTTTGTGTCGTACCTGCCGACGGGCTACGATGGCTTGCTGCGCGCGGCGACCAGCGGCGAACTGAAGGCGCGGGTCAACCGCATCCTCAACGCCGAATACGCCAAGGTCAAGGAGCTGATCGAACACAACAAGGAGGCGGTGATCGCCATCGCCGAGGCATTGATCCTGCGCAACGAATTGACCGACATCGATGTCAACGAGATTCTGGCGCGCGTCGAGGCCGAGCATCCGTTCGTCGACGGTCGCGATGTGAAACCACGTCAGGCGTTCGGGTTTGGCTCGTCGCGTGCGCTGCCCGAGTCGCCGAGCGTCAGTCGGCGCCGCGAAGGGCCCCGCTCGTCGGGTGATGCGCTGCCGGTGCCCAGTGCCCGTCGGCCGAATGCCAGCCAAGCCGATGAGCCACAGGCATTCGACGACGACGAGTGATGCATCGAAGTCAGCGGGTGGTACTGCCTCGGATGGCACGTGCCGCTCGCTGGCTCACGGCATGTCGCGCCGCGGAATTGTGCCGGCCGGCGTCTGGTGGCTTGCCATGTCGCGAGCACCTCGACCGCCCGGCAGCATGCCTGTATAATGGCGGCATGCCGGAGTGGCGAAATGGCAGACGCTGCGGTCTTAAAAACCGTTGGGGGCGACTCCGTACGGGTTCGAGTCCCGTCTCCGGCACCAGTGTTGGCATGCAGCAGCCCGCGCTCCTCGCCAGGGGAGCGCGCGTTCGTTCCCACAGCCGGCTGCTTCGTCGAGGCTGTACGGTGCATACCGGTCATCAGGTGACGCAGGATCGCTGCAGTGCCCTGAACCAATCCATGAACGGGTAGCATGGGCGGTCGGTGCCCCGGACGCCGCGCAGACATGCACTGCAGTCGCCCGTCGACGAGCGCCGGCGCGTGCTGTGCCGGCTGTTCTGCGCCTGCGACGGAATACACCGTCGAATGCCGTGATGCGCCCCGGCCCCTTGGTCGAACAGCCGCCGCCCGGCGCTGGCGGTGTCCGACGCTCTGACGAATGGCAATCATGATCTGGCTCCCATCCTCCTGCTCGGCCGTGATTGCCAGAGTGATGGCAATCGTGCGGTTGCCCCGGCCATCACCGACCGTCTCCACGTCGACAGCGGCGGCAAACGAGCGGCCAGGTTCCGTTGCCCCTGCGCGTGCAGCGAGGCCACGCACCATGCTGGCGGCGCTCCGCTCCACGACGTTGCATCAGCCCTGTGCGCTGTCGCGGCGCGCTTGACAACACCGGCGGCGATACAGTAGGCTTGGTGCTCGTCATCACGACGAGGAGGTGACCACCGTGCAGCTCTTGATCGGGACGGGCAATGCCGGCAAGTTGCGCGAGTTCGCCGAGTTGCTGGCAGATCTGCCCTACACCGTGGTCGCGCCGGCTGATCTGGGCATCGACGAGGATGTCGCCGAGACTGGCGCGACGTTCGCCGAGAATGCACTGCTGAAGGCGACCTGGTACGCGCGGCGCAGTGGGCTGCTGACGCTCGCCGATGACTCGGGGCTCGAGGTCGCCGCGCTCAATGGTGCACCGGGGGTCTATTCGGCGCGCTTCGCCGGCCCGGGTGCCAGCGATGCCGAACGCAATGCGTTGCTGCTCGAGCGGCTGCGCGATGTTCCATGGCATGCGCGGCTGGCACGGTTCGTCTGCTGCATCGCCATCGTGGCACCGGACGGCCGCAGCGAGACGGTCACCGGCGTGCTGTCGGGCGTCATCGAGCGCGCGCCGCGTGGCAGTGGTGGCTTCGGCTACGACCCGCTGTTCTACCTGCTCGATGACGATGCGACGCTGGCCGAGGTGCCGGCTGCACGCAAGAATGCCATCAGCCACCGTGCCCAGGCGGCAGCCGCTGCACGCGAGGTGCTGCGCCGCTGGATGGTCGGCGACAGCACTGCCACCGGCGACCGGACCACAGGAGAACATCGACCATGAACGTACTGCCGCGCAGCGAGGTGCCCGAGGCTCTGACATGGGACGTATCGCGCACCTTCGCGACGCGCGAGCTGTGGGATGCAGCGTGCGAGCAGGTCCTGGCGCAGCTGCCTGTGGTCGCGGCGGCCGCGGGCACGCTCAGCCGTGCCCCGGCGGTGGCCGCATTCCTCACGGATTCGTTGGCCCTGACGAATCTGGCTGAGCGGCTGGTGGTCTACGCCCAGGCCCGCCACGACGTGGATACCGCCGATGCGGCGATGGCCGCCGACTACGATCGGGCACTGGGGATCGCTGCACGGCTCGCGGCGGCGCTGGCGTTCGCCCGGCCCGAGCTCCTGGCGTTGCCCGACGAGACGATCGCCGGCTGGCTCGCCACCGAGCCGACGCTGGCACCATACGCCCGGTACTTCGCCGAGTTGGCGCGGCGCCGGCCACACGTACGCTCGGCCGATGTCGAGGCGCTGCTCGGCATGCTCGGCGAACCGTTCTCCAGCGCCGCACGCATCCACGGCACGATCACCGACGCCGATCTGTGGTTTGCACCGGCACACGACGCCGCTGGCCAGGCCTGGGATGTCACCCAGGGGACGATCAGCGCGTTGCTGGCACACCCCGACCGCGAGGTACGGCGGACAGCCTGGGAGCACTACGCCGATGCGCATCTGGCGGTGCGCCACGGCCTCGCCAGTTGCCTCGCGACTGGGGTGAAGCAACAGGTGATGCTGGCACGGGCGCGCAACTATCCTTCGGCGATCGAGGCATCGCTGGCGGCGGCCGATATTCCGCTCTCGGTGTTCGATGCGCTGATCGACGCGTTTCGTGCCCATCTGCCGGTCTGGCATCGCTATTGGGATGTGCGGCGGCGGGCGCTGGGCGTCGATCGTCTGGGCGGCTACGACGTCAAGGCACCACTGGTCGATGCCCCGCTGCACGTGCCGTTTGCAACCGCCGTCGAGTGGATCTGCCGTGGCTTGGCACCACTCGGCCCGGAATACGTCGCCGCGACGCGCCGTGGCTTGCTCGAGGAGCGCTGGGTCGATGTGGCGCCAAACCAGGGCAAGCGGATGGGCGCCTACTCGATGGGCGTTCCCGGCACACCACCGTACATCTTCATGAGTTACAACGACGACATCTTCAGTGTCTCGACGCTCGCCCACGAGATCGGGCACTCGATGCACTCGTATCTGACATGGCAGCAGCAACCGCTGGTGTACTGCGACTACACGCTGTTCGTCGCCGAGGTCGCGTCGAATTTCAATCAGGCACTGGTGCGCGCTGCCCTGCTGGCCGCCGACGACACGCCATCGTTCCAGATCCAGGTGATTGAGGAGGCGATGGCCAATTTCTATCGCTATCTGTTCGTGATGCCGACTCTGGCGCGCTTCGAACGCCACATCCACGAGCAGGTCGAACGTGGCGCCGCGCTCACCGCACAGTCGCTCACGACGCTGATGGCCGAGTTGTTCGCCGAAGCATTCGGCCCGGCTGTCGAGATCGATGCGGAGCGGATCGGTTCAACCTGGGCGCAGTTCTCGACACATCTGTACGCCAACTTCTACGTGTACCAGTACGCGACAGGCATCTCGGCGGCCCATGCGCTGGCAGCACCGGTGTTGCAGGGCGATGCTGCAGCGGTGGCGCGCTACCTCGAATTCCTGGGGAGTGGTGGCTCGCTACCGCCCATCGAGGCGCTGCGCCGCGCCGGTGTCGACATGTTGTCGCCCGAGCCGGTGGCGAGCGCGTTTGCGACGCTGGCGACGATGATCGAGCGCCTCGAGGCGCTGGTGACGGCGCGTTGAGCGCCGCCTGATGCGATGCAGCGACGACGTACCGCCTGGCTGTGGCGCATCGGCGCCGTGATCGGCGCGGCACTGGCGCTGACGCTGGTAGCGTGGTTCGACAACGAGGCCAACCGTGGCGTCGTGCGCGAGCCGCGCGGCACGCCGGTGCGTTGGGCCGATGTCCCGCAGCTCGGCGTCAACCTGCACAACATCCAGTACGAGCCGGACCCGGCAGTCGTGACGCGAACGCTCGAGGCGGCCCAGGCGCTCGGCGCGCGGACGGTGCGCCTGCAGCTGCCGTGGGATGACGTCGAGATCCACGGCAAGGGCGATTTCGTCGATCGTCGCCACATGCCGGCACGCAGCGCCTGGGAGAAGTACGACTTCATCATCGCCGAGGCGCGCCGCCTCGGCCTCGAGCCGCAGGTGCGCATCGATCGGGCACCGGATTGGGCACGACCCAACGATCGCCAGGACCCGCGCTTCGTGGCTGGCCTGGCCGAAAATCCGGACTCCACCGGCCCGCCCGAACGCTATGCCGACTATGCCGACTTCGTTGGCGCGGTGGCGGCGCGCTATCGTGGTCAGGTGCGGTTCATTCAGCTGTGGAATGAGCCTAATCTCGCATATGAGTGGAGCTGGCGCATCCCCGAGCCCGAACGGTTCGCCGAACTGCTGCGGCTGGCAGCAGCGGCAGCACGGGCGGCCAATCCGCAGGTGGTGATCGTCTTTCCGAGCCTGTCGCCGACCGATGGCAAGGAGCCGCGATTGGCACCGATGAGCGAACTGGAATACCTCGATCGGGTGTATCGCGCCGGGGCAGCACGTGATTTCGATATTATGTCAGCGCAAGCGTATGGTCTGGGGCAGCCACCCGATGAGAATCGCTACGTTCGGCTGCGCTGGCACCCATCGCAGCCATTCACTGATCTCGAGCGACCACTCGATTCGCGCATCGATGTCTCGCGCGTGGTATTGCTGCGCGAGCTGATGGTGCGCCACGGCGATGCGGCCAAGGCGGTGTGGGTGAGTGAGTTTGGCTACAACAGTGCACCCGAACTGGTTCCCGAACCGGCGCGCAGCACCTGGGGGCCGCCGGTCGACGAGCAACGCAAGGCCGAGTGGCTGGTGGCACAGCTCGAACGGGCGCGGCGCGAGTGGCCGTGGATGGGGGTGATGCATGTCTGGCTGCTGCGCTGGGGGGGCGAGCCGCCCGACCCAGCCAATCCGACGCCGTATTTTGCCGTGCTGCAGCGAGATTTCACGCCACTGCCGGCATACGACGCCTTGGCGGCATATGCAGCCACACCCGCCTGGCTCGGCGCGGGCGTTCACGCGACGAGCCACCCGGCGCTGCAGGCCATCGACGGCGGCTGGCAGTTCATGTTCGAGGGAACGCAGCTGGCACTGGGGCCGCGCATGGCACCGGTGACGGTGCTGGTCGGCAACAGCGCCGCGCAGCAGGTTCCCGCCGGCGATGCGCCCGTCGTCGTGGCAGCGGGCCTGGCCGATGGCCGCCATACCGCGACGCTGCTCGGTTCGGCGTTGCCGACGGCAGTGCTGGTGGGCCGCGATGCGACCGCAGCCGAGCGCAGCTGGCCGGCGCTGACGGCGGTGGCGATCGTGCTGGTGGTGCTGGCGACCGCCTGGCTGGCGATGGGGGGGCGCGATGCCCGATGATCGTGCGCCGTGGCACTCGTGGCTCGCCGGCGCTGGCATGGTGCTGGCGCTCGGCGGCTTCGCCCGGGGCGAAGACCTGGCGTGGCGTGGTGTGGCGCTGGCGGTGTTGATCGCATTGGCGTGGTGGCGCCCTGCCCTGACAGTGCTGTTGGTGCCGCTGAGCGTGCCGCTGGCATTGATTCCGGCGCAGCTCGATCTGGCTGGCCGCACGTTGCTGGTACCGCTGCACGAACTGGCGCTGCTCGTGGCAGTGCTGGTGGCCGTGCTGCGCGAGCCACGGCTGGTGTGGTCCGAATTGCACGATGCCGTCCGCCGGCGCGCGCCGCTGTTGCTGGTCGGCGTGGCCCTGGTGCTCGCTGGGCTGCTGGGAGTGGCGCTTGCGGTACCCGAAGGCCGCGGCGCGGCGTTGCGCGAATGGCGCTGGACGCTGCTCGAGCCGCTCGCGTTCCTGTGGCTGCTGCGCCGCACCCCGGGCCAGGCCTGGCGTGCGGCCCAGATGGTTGCCATCGCCGGAGCGTTGGTCGCCATCATCGCCTGGCTGCAGTGGTTCGGCATCGACCTGGCGCCGTGGTTTGGCGAAAAGCAGAACTTCGGCACGCCGAATGTCGTCGAGGTCGATGGCGTGCGCCGCGTGACCTCGGTGTATGGCCACCCCAACAACCTCGGGCTGACGCTCGGCCGGCTGTGGCCGCTGGCGTTGGTCGCGGCATGGCTGGCGCACCAGCGGGCGGCACGCTTGGCGTGGGGCGCCGCAACGCTGCTGATCCTCGGCGGCGTGGCGCTGTCGTTCTCGCGTGGCGCCTGGATCGGCGCGCTCGCTGCCGGGTTGGTGCTCGGCGCCGCGCTGGCGGGCCGCTGGCGCCGCACCATGCCACTGCTGCTGGCCAGTGCTGTCCTGCTCGGCGCTGCAATCCTGGTGATCAGTGCCCGCGGCGGCCTCGGTGGCGGGAGCGTCACCAATCGTGCGTTGTTGTGGCACGAGGCGCTCGGGTTGCTCGCGCAGCATCCGCTCGGAATCGGGCCGGATCAGTTCTATTTCTGGCATAACCCCGAATTCGGCCGCAGTACCATCGATCCGAGCTTGATCGGCACCAGTGATCAATACGCGTCGCACCCCCACCAGGGGCTGCTGGAGGTCTGGCTCGCCGTCGGGCCGGTCGGGTTGCTCGCGCTGCTCGCCGGTGGCGGCCTGGCGCTGCGGCGTGCCTGGCATGCCGTCGGATGGGGCGATTGGCGTGGCGCTGCGATCCTCGCCGCCGCCGCCGCCGCCATCACACACGGCATGGTCGATCAGTTCTACTTCGTGGAAGATCTGGCGCTGATCTTCTGGCTGCTGGTGGCGCTGGCCTGGCAGTTGCCCACAACGGATGGCCCGGCGCTGAAGGAGGAACCGCATGCGCTACACCGTGCGTGATCTCGCCCGGATGAAGCACCGGGGTGAGCCGATCGCCATGATCACAGCATACGACTCGTCGTTCGCCCGACTGGTCGACGACGCCGGCATTCCGCTGATCCTGGTCGGCGACTCGCTGGGCAACACGCTGCTCGGGCACCGTTCGACCGTACCAGTGACGCTCGACGACATGGTGCGACACACGGCGGCAGTGGTGCGGGCGACGAGCCGGGCGCTGGTCGTCGCTGATCTGCCGTTCTTCAGCTATGCGACCACCGAGCGGGCCATCGATGCGGCACAGCGCCTGCTCCAACACGGCGGCGCACAGGCAGTCAAACTCGAGGGGGGCGCCGCCCACGCTGCGACGGTCGCCTGCCTGGTGCGCAACGGTGCCGCAGTGATGGGCCACCTCGGCTACACGCCGCAATCCGAGCATGTCGTCGGCCGGGCACGTGTCCAGGGGCGTGGGTTGGCGGCAGCACACCGTATGCTGGCCGATGCCCGCGCGCTCGAAGAAGCCGGCGCCTTCGCGCTGGTGCTGGAACTGGTCCCGGAAGAGCTGGCTGGCGCCATCGCGGCGCGCGCACGCATTCCGGTGATCGGCATCGGCGCCGGCACACGCTGCGATGGTCAGGTTCAGGTGCTGCACGATGTGCTCGGCCTCGATCGCGAGTTCCAGCCACGCCATGCGCGCCGCTACGCCGAGTTGGGGCAGCTGGCGCTCGCCGCGCTGACGGCATATGCCTCGGATGTACAGCAGCGCGCGTTCCCGGCGGCCGAGCACACGAGCACGATGGACGCAGCAGTGCTGGCCGAAGCGCTGGCACGCGCGGATCAGCGCAAGGATCAGGCTGATGCAACTGATTGAGTCGATCGCCGAGCTGCGGCGGGCACGGGCAGCGCTCACCGGCAGCGTTGGCTTCGTCCCCACCATGGGGGCGTTGCATCGCGGGCACCTCGAGCTGGTCCACCGCGCTGCCAGCGAACAGCAGCACGTCGTGGCGAGCATCTTCGTCAACCCGACGCAATTCGGTGCCAACGAAGATTTCGCCCGCTATCCGCGCGACCTGGCGCGCGACCTGGCCGCACTCGCCGATACGCGGGTGTCATTGGTCTTCGTACCACCGGTGACCGAGATGTACCCCGCCGATGCGACGACGCGCATTGATGTCGGGCCAATCGCTGAACGCCTCGAGGGCGCCCATCGCCCAGGTCATTTCACCGGCGTGGCGACGGTCGTGGCCAAACTCTGCCACATCGTCACGCCAGACGCGCTGTACCTCGGGCAGAAGGACGTACAGCAGACGCTGGTGATTCGGCGGATGGTGCGTGATCTCGATCTGCCGGTGCGCGTGGTCGTCTGTCCGACGGTGCGCGAGCCGGATGGCCTGGCGCTGAGTAGCCGCAACGCCTACCTCAGCCCGGCTGAACGCGCGCTGGCACCGGCACTGTTCGCGGCACTCGATGCTGTTGCCCGCTGCTTCGCTGCCGGCGAGCACGATGCGGACACGCTCCGTGAGCTGATCCGACAGCGCCTCGCCGCATCGCCTGCACTCGTGGTGGACTACATCAGCGTGGCTGATCCGGTTGCGTTGCGCGAGCTCGATGGCCTGGTCGAACATGCGGTGGTGTCGCTTGCAGCGACAATCGGTCGCACCCGGCTGATCGACAACATCGTGCTGGGTACCCCATGAATCATTCGGCAGACTCGTGAATCGCCGAAGAATCGGGATCGTTGTGTGACGATGGTGTGACGATCAGGTGCTATGATCGGCACATCGCCTGGACGACCCCTTGCGTCAGGGCGATATCCCCGCGATGCCACGGATGGCCACATCGCCAGCGGCTCCGCACGCCATCCGGTGCTCACGTCGATGCGACGCTCATGGGCCCACGCCCGTCCCTGAGCGTCGCATCGGCACGGTGGCACAGACGCGTCAATTGTTGACAGGTCTTTCACCAAACCTTCATCGTCACTTGATGCAACATGCGCCCACCGTCCGTACGATCCGGTCATGCTACCAGCATGCACAGCGAGGAGAATACGATGGGCGGACATGATGAGCACGACAAGTGGATCGTGCGTTCCGACGATGGCCGAGGGCAGACATTCGGCGACATTGTAGCATCGCGGCTATCGCGACGAGGGTTCCTGCGGCAGGTCGCCATCGCGTCATCGGTGATGATCGCAGCGCCGCTGGTTGGCGGCGAGCCAGCATCGGCAGCACCGCGTGATCCGGCATTCCGCAGCATTGCACCGACGACCCCCGAGCTCGACGAGATTGTGGTCGCCGACGGTTACTTTGCGCGCACCCTGATCCGCTGGGGCGAGCCAATCACGGCCACTGCACCAGAGTTCGACGTCTGGGGGCAGACCGCCGAGGCGCAGGCCGAGCAATTTGGCTACAACTGCGACTTCGTCGGCTTTCTGCCGCTGCCGCTCGGCAGCACGCGCAGCGATCGCGGGTTGCTGGTCGTCAACCACGAATACACCAACGAAGAGCTGATGTTCCCCAACTACGACCCATCACAGCCGACCAACGCCCAGGTCGACATCGCGATCGCCGCCCACGGCGTATCGGTCGTCGAGATCGCCCGCGGCGCGGATCGCTCATGGAGCGTCGTGCGCGACTCGCGCTACAACCGCCGCATCACCGGCGCAACGCCGATGACCGTGAGCGGCCCGGCGCTCGGCCACGAGTGGCTGCGCACGAACGGCGATCCTTCGGGCACGCGGGTGCTGGGGACGCTGAACAACTGCGCTGGTGGCAAGACGCCCTGGGGCACCGTGGTGACCGCCGAGGAAAACTTCCACCAGTACTTCGCGCACCTTTCGTACTTCGACGAGGCTGATCCGCGCGCCGAGGTGCACCAGCGCTACGGTCTGCCGAAGACACAGTCGGAGCGCGGCTGGGAGCTGTACCACTCGCGGTTCGACGTGTCGTACGAGCCGAACGAGCCGTTCCGCCATGGTTGGTGCGTTGAGATCGATCCCTACGATCCGAGCAGCATGCCGGTGAAGCGCACAGCACTCGGCCGCTTCCGCCACGAAGCTGCCACGTTCGTCGTTGCGCCCAAGGGTCAGGTCGTCGCGTATTCGGGCGATGACGCGCAGTTCGAATACGTGTACAAGTTCGTCACCAGCGGCACCTACAACAAGACCAATCGGGCGGCCAACATGCGGCTGCTCGACGAGGGCACGCTGTACGTCGCGCGCTACAACGACGACGGCACCGGCGAGTGGCTGCCGCTGGTCTTCGGCCAGGGCCCACTGACACCCGAGAACGGGTTCACCTCGCAGGGTGACGTCCTGCTGCGCACGCGTCACGCTGCCGACGCGCTGGGCGCGACGAAGATGGATCGCCCCGAAGACATCGAGACCAATCCGGTCAACCAGAAGGTCTACGTGGTGCTGACCAACAACAGCCGTCGTGGCACGACCGGCCAGGCTGGCACCGATGCGGCCAATCCACGCGCCAGCAACGGCACCGGCCATATCATCGAGATGACCGAGCAGGGCAACGACCACGCGGCGACACAGTTCGCCTGGGAGATCTTCATGCTTGCTGGCAAGCCCGAGGATCCCAGCACCTACTTCGCCGGCTACGACAAGTCGGCAGTCAGCCCGATCGGCGCGCCCGACAACATCGTATTCGACCGTGAGGGCACGATGTGGATCGCAACCGACGGCGCGGCGCGTGCGGTGAAGCTGAATGACGGGTTGTTTGCGGTGCCGGTGAGCGGCGCGCAGCGCGGCCACCTGCAGCAGTTCTTCTCGACGGTGACTGGCAGCGAAGTCTGCGGCCCCGAGTTCACGCCCGACAATCGCACGCTGTTCCTGGCTATCCAGCATCCCGGCGAGGGTGGTACGTTCGCCGAGCCAGTCAGCACCTGGCCGGATCGCCAGGGCCTGCCGCGGCCATCGGTGATCACCATCCAGGGCTTCGATGACCAACTGATCGGCGAGTGAGCGACGCTCGCTGAACGACGGCATCCCACTGGCACTTCCACGACGCCAGTGGGATGATCGCAGCCACGTGGCGTCGTGTGCCTGCTATGCGCGCTTCGTGGCTGCTCTGTTCCCGCGACACCACTGACGATGCGAGCCCGGTGCGCGCGATGTGGATGGCCGCGCACGCTCGCCCCGACTCCACCCGCGTGGCGCATCCACAGGCTCGGCGTCGCGCCAGCCGACCATGCTGCCGGGCCGCCGCACATCGCATCACAGATGGGAGCCGGCATACCTGAGCGCTCTCGACGGCCCAGGACCATTGGCGTGACGCCGCGATGCGAGCGCGGATACGCTGGGGCCCGGAACACGACGGAAGCGCGCCCAGCGGCGTCGCGCCAGGCCATCAGCCGCGAGGTTGTTGATCCGCTCCAGTTGTGCGATCAACGACCACGGATCGCCATCGGTGCTTCGGCACGAGACGGCAATTGCCACGTCGCCGGTGCGTCACCAGCACCGAACGCTGCCGACGCTTCACCGGCCGGAAGCGGGGACGGCGGCCCGCCCAATGCGATCACCTGCGTACGCCAATGGTCAACCAGAGGCAGGTACGGCACACGCACATGCCTGTCACACGGTCGCCGCAGTGCGTCGCAGCAATCGGGCAAGGGGCCAGAGAGGAAACACCAGCAGAACGAGGTTCGGCAGCCACCAGGACACATCAACATAGCCGTAGAACGCCCAGTACGCGATCGCCATGCCTCCTGCCACCGATGTCAGGACGAGCGAAATCGTCAACAGTACCGTGGCGTTGAACCGCTTGGTCGAATTGCCGATGATGCCCGTGACTGCAGCCAAGAGGTCGAGCGG
>CAIQIY010000324.1 GCA_903871975.1 uncultured Chloroflexota bacterium
ACACCCGCCAGCAGATCCAGGCCACCGCCGACCTCGAAGACGATCAGGTGGCGGACGAGGCGGATGAACTCGGCCGACGCCCAGTTGTGGGGCATGTCGCCGAAGATCTGGCCGTGCTCGCTGGCCGTGAGCGACTGCTCCTCGCGCCAGACGCGGGTAGGTGCGGCGTGATTGGCGATCGCGTACAGGTAATCCACTGCCTTGTCGGGGCGACCAGCGTACAGCCAGGCCTGCGCCGCAAAGGCGCCGTGGTACGTCCACAGCGACTGGTACGGCAGCCAGCCGGTGCCCACCGGCAGGCCCTCTTCGTCGTCGATGCGCTCATAGAGTGCCAGCAGATCCTGCACCAGCGGATCATCGGCCGCGAAGACCTCGCCGGGATAAATCGCCTGGCAGAACGCCCACGTCCCCGACGCCGGCGTGAGCCGCTGGTGCGCCGGTGCGCTGCCGGGATAGACGGTGATCCAGGTATGATCACCACTGCCCGGCTTCCACATCGGCAGATACGTCGCGCCATCCGGCGTGCGGCGCTGATCCCGGGCGGCATGCGCCCGCACATCGGCCAGCAGGTGGTCGAACAACCCCTGAACATGCGCCGCATCGTCGGCGAAGCCGAACATGGCGGCAGTGCGCGCCACTGCACGCAGGCCGGCCAGTGTCCAGAGCGGCGTAGTGTACTCGCCGCGCTTGCCGCCGATCCCGCCATCGGCGTACGACGGTGGCATCAAGCCGTGACACGGATGGTCGCCCGGCAGCTCGGCGGCCACCCGACGCAAGTGCTCGATCGCCGCCACGCCACGCATGATCACCGGCCACAATGCCCGCAGGCGCGCGTCGTCACCCATCAGCCGACACATGCGCACCAGCGTGAACAGCGAAATCGCGGTCTCCTTGGCATGAAACGGCATCTCGCTGATCGAGCCATCCGGCCTGACGCGGCGCAACAGCGTGTCGACGGCACGATACGCATCGTCGTGCAGCCCCAGATACATCGCCGCTTCGAGCAGAAAGTTGCCATCGACGACGAACAGACTGCGATAGACCGTCGGGCCAACCTTGAACACCGGCAGGCCATGCTCGATCTCGCGCGCCTGCAGGATGTTGCGGGCACAGGCCTCCAGCATCGCCATCATCGCGGGGTCCGGCAGCCGGATCGGCAGGCGCATGATCGGCAGGCGCTCCCAATAGGCGCGCGCCTCGGCGTACGCCCGCTGCGCCCACGCCAGGTCAAGCCCGGTGGCGTCGCCGCCACTGAGCGGGATGATCAACGCACCGGTGAGCACCGCGCCATCCGACAGCAGCTGCGGTTCGCTCGCCAGCCCCGAGCATGGCCGAAACCCGGTGGCACTGGCCGACAGCAGTGGCTGCGTCGAGATGAAGGCGACCTCGCCGATCGGTGGCAAGTGCGAGTCATCGGCGAGCGGCATCGCCACCTCGCCGGTGAACGCATCATCGTCAGTCGGCGGCAACGCATCGCGATCGACGGCGAAGATCACCCGACCAGGCGACGAGGAGCGCGGTTGGACGATGCGCGTGGGGTGGTACACATCGAGCTTCAGCCCGGTCAGCACCGCACCGGCACCGGGGTTGGCGCTCAGCCGCCACAGGACCACATCGGTGCGTCGGTCGCCGTCCTGGTGCGCGAAGGCGCGCAATTCGAGCTCGGCGCGCGCATAGCGCAACCGCGTGATCACACACGGAAAGCGCGGCGTCTCGGTGGTCTGCTCGATGGTGTGTGGGCCATGGGCCGCCTGAATGCCGGGTTCGATCACCAGATCGAATGCCCAGCCCTTTTCGAACTCGCGGCGCTGAAAATGGTACAGCAGCGCACCATCCTCGCGCACGAGCGTTTTGAACGGATCATCCTGCAACCCCAGGCAGGTCCACGAGGTTGGCGGTGCGTATCGGAAGTCAATCGTAGGCGAACCAGTCATCGTCACCTGCTCCTGCTGGATCTGCGAGTGGCCGAAGTTTCGCTGCCGCCGGCCCTGCCGGGCGCCACGCGGCGGGTATGCCTCACGCCTGCTGGCGCAGCAGCACGACCCGGGGCTGAAATGGTGCCAGCGCACATGCCAGCGTCAGCTGGATGGCCGCCGTCGTCACCTCGATGCTGTCGAGCGGCAGCGCCTCGTCGTTCCACACGTCGTCGAGCTGCCACGCGCGCGGCAGACCAGCTGGCCGCGCGAGCCGCACCACGGCCTGTACGGTCACCGGCTCCGCTGTCAGGTTGACGAGGACCAGCGCCGGCCGTTCGGCATCGCGGCGCACGACGGCATATACCGCCACCTGGTCGACGGCGACCGCTGCGTAGTCGGCGGCACCGGTGCGCAGTGCCGGCCAGCGGGATCGCAGGCGGTGCACACGGGTCACGTCGTCGTCCAGGCCCACTTCGCCGCCGATGAACGTCATGTAGGCGCCGCCACTCAGCGCGAACACGGCCAGCAGGGCGCGTGCCGCCGCGATGCCAAACTGCTCGCGGCGCCATTTGCCACCGGGCAATGGCCACCAGAACGTGTCATGCGAATCGATGTGATGCGTGATCAGCGAGCCCGGCGGCAGCACGGCATTGCGCTCGCGAAACCAGGCCGCCAGATCCTGGCCATGGCGCACGGCCAGCGGTGCTTCGGCCGGATGGCGCGCCATCACCGAGCCGATGAGCCACTGTTCGTCATAGTTGTACGTCACGTCCATCGCCTGGCGGAACAACACTCCCGACGGCTCGGTGTACAGGATGGCATCGGGTTTCTGCTGCTTGAGCCGCACACGCAACTGATCGAACAATTGCAGGCAGCCGAGCGGCGAATAGCTCGCACGGGCCGCAGTCGCCGTCGACCAATTCGGCAGCCGGTTGTAGGTCGGCGCATCGAAGCGGAAGCCATCGATGTCGAGGCGTTGCACCAGGTCGACGCACGCATCGGTGAAGAAACGCTGCCAGGCGACGTTCGCGACATCGAAGGCACGGGTGTAGATACCGATGATGCGCTGATCCGAATCGCGCAGAAACCACTCGGGATGCGCATCGACCAGCGGATGACGCGGCGGCGAGCCAGCCGACCAGTAGGGCGCGAAATCGAGGATGTGGCGGCACCAGGCGATCGCATACGCATCGAGCACCCGGCGGTCGGTCCCGTGGAACGTGTCGCTGGTGTGTTCCAGGCGCTGCATATACGGCCCATTGCGCACGCGTTCGACGGTCTCTGCCATCACTTCCTGGTCGATGACGCCATGCAGCAGGATGTCGAGAATGACGCGCATGCCGAGCTCGTGGCATCTGGCCACGAGCTGCCGCAGGTCGGCCTCATCGCCATACGACGTTGTGATGTCGGCGTAGTCGTGGACGTTGTAGCTGGGATACGGCTGGCGCGGCATGATCTGCAGGACATCGAAACCGAGCCGATGGATGCGATCGAGATCCGCCAGCAGATCGCGCACGGTGGGGTACGGCGCATACTGATAGCCACCGGCGAACACCGACGCACCGATCTGCACCTCGAGCATGCTCGCCGCAGTGATCCAATCCGGCCGATCATGGGGTGTCGCCAGGCCCAGCGTGCCATACCAGGCGGGAATGGCATCGCGGACCTGCGGCCATGGCCGCGGCAGCAGATCGAGCTGGATCTCGCCGAAGCGCAGCGCATGCCCGGGCTCGATGCGGCCCGCCAGCCCGGTCTCGACGACACAGCGCAGCGATGCGCCGACCGTCTCGATGGTGGTGGCGCCGATCTCGGTGCGCGAGAACGGCCAGAGCACCAGCGTCGGGCCGGCGGGCGGGCGATGCAGCGCAACCAGGCCAGTCGAGCCCATCACGCTGCCGGCCGTCGCGATCGACACCGGCCGTGCCAGCGCAGCCGCCGACACGCCGGGGCGCAGTGCGTTGCCCGGTGCCTCAACCTGCCATTCCGCCAGGTCTGGCGGTGTGATGACGAACGACAGCCACACGTTGCGCAACGGCACCGGCGCACCGGGCGGCGGCGCGATGGTGAAACCCAGCCCGATGCGGGGCTGGTTCTGGCGGAAGCGCCACTCCCAGTCGACATGCCAGCCGTCGATCTCGGTCGGCACGACGATGATCCGCTCGAAGCCGTTGTGCAGGACGGTGGGTCCGGCCGCGCGCAGGCACACCCGCGCATGACGCGTGGTTCCGACATACGTCAACCCATACGGCTGCGCCTGCGCCTCACCGCCGCCGACATCGAGTTCGGCAGTGCAGTGCAGCGGCAGTTCGTGGTCGGTCGCATCGGCGCGCCACAGCACCCCCAGCGGCAGCCCACTGGCCCCGTCCAGCCGCAGCCCCAGATCGTCGGTCGCAGCCCAGAACACCATCGTCGCATCACGCATCACGACCGCCTCCGCGTGCGGCCCGACAGCCACGCGCCGCTCATCCCTTCAGGCCAGTCAGGGCGATGCCCTGGATGAAATACTGCTGCAGCGTCACGTAGACCACCAGCACCGGGATCACCGAGATCGCCGAAGCCGCCATCACCAGCGGCCACGCGGTGTTGTACAAGCCACGAAACGAGTTCAGCAGGATCGGCACCGTGAACAATTCCGAGCTGTTGAGGAAGATCAGCGGCCCCAGGAATGCGTTCCACGTCCCGAGGAACGTGAAGATGCCCAGTGCCGCGAGGCCCGGGCCAATCAGTGGCAACGTGATCAGGCCGAAGAGATGGGCGCGATTGGCACCATCGATCACTGCCGCCTCCTCGAGCTCGAGCGGCAGCGTCATGATGAACTGACGCAACAGGAACACACCGAACGCATTCGTCAGCATCGGCGGCACCAACAGCGGCAGATGCGTGTTCACCCAGCCGATCTGCTTGAACAGAATGAATGACGGCACCAACGTCACCTGAAACGGCACCATCAGCGTCGCCAGGAACAGCACGAAGATCACATCGCGACCCCAGAAGCGCACGCGCGCGAAGCCATAGGCCGCCATCGCACACGTCAGCAACTGCACCAGCGTCACCAGGATCGCGATGTAGATACTGTTGAGATACGCCCGACCAAACGGCAACGCCTCCCAGGCGCGCTGATAGTTCTCCCACAGGATCGGATTGGGGATCCAGACCGGCGGGATGATCAGCGCCTCACCGTCGGATTTGAGCGACGTCGAGATCAGCCAGAGGAACGGAAAGACCATCAGGAAGGCACTCAGGCCCACGATGGCATACAACGGGATCGCAGATGCCAGCCGCGACCACGCGATGGGCCGGCGTGACCGCCCGGCCACGCCCGGTTCGGGGTGCGCACTAGCCATAGAAGACCCACCTTCGCTGCAAGCGGAACTGCACCAGCGTCATCACCAGCAGGATGGCGAACAGCACCATCGCGACCGCCGCAGCGAGCCCCATGTCGAACCGCTGGAAGCCGAGCGAGTAGATGTACATCACCATCACGCGCGTCGCATCGGCCGGCCCGCCGTTCGTCATGATGAAGATCTGGTCAAACACCTGGAACGAGCCGATGAATGTCACGACGACCACGAAGAACAGCGTCGGCGTGAGCATCGGCAGGGTCACATGGGTAAAGCGCTGCGTCCGGCTCGCGCCGTCCAGCATCGCCGCTTCGTAGAGGCTCTCGGGGATGCTCTGCAGCCCGGCGAGCAGAATGACCATGTTGTAGCCGAGGTTCCACCAGGCGCTCATCAGGATCACACCCGGCATCGCCCACGCCGTCGAGGAGAACCACTTTGGTGGTTCGGCGATGCCCATGCCGCGCAGGAAGGTATTGACGACGCCGAATTGCGGATTGAGCATCCAGAGCCAGATCAGCGACACCGCGATCGCACTGGTCACCACCGGCATGAAGAAGAGCGTGCGGAAGAACACCTTGCCACGGATGCGGTTCAGCGCGAGCGCTGCGCCGAGCGCAGTCAGGATGTTGAGCGCCATATAGCCGAGCGTGTAGTACGAGGTGTTGCGCATCACCTTCCAGAAGGTTTCGTTCTGGATCATCTCGGCATAATTGCCGAGACCGACGAACGTCGGCGGGCTGAGCAGGTCCCAGCGATACAGGCTCAAGCCGATGGCATACACCATTGGCCCGATGACAAACGCCAGCATGCCGATCAGCTGCGGCCCGATGAACACCAGGCCAACCAGGTTGTCTTTGGCCCGACGAGAGAGCATCATGCCGCTCCTTGACGCACCAGCACGCGCGGCGGGCAGATCGCCCACCCGCCGCGCAGCAGGACGACTACAGGCCAAACTCCTTGCGGGTCGCAGTGATGATCTCGTTGATCTTCGGCGTGAACTCGGCCGTCGCATCATCGACCGACGAGTCACCGTTGAGGATCAGGTCGAACATCCCGGTGGTCTGCACGAGGATCTCGGTATCGAGCTGCGTCACGAACGGCTGCCAGCGGCCGTAGCCTTCGGCCAGCGGCGCGGTGAACAGCCGATAGTTCTGCGGCGGAATGCCTTCCGACGGCTTGATGATGTCCTCGAGGCCCTTGAACGACGGCACGGCGTTGCCGTCGCCGCTCAGGCGGAACGTCTGGCCTTCCTTGCCGCAGAAGAACTTGACCCACTCCCAGGTGGCGGCGATGTTCTCGGGCGCCGTCGCCGAGGCCATCGTCTGCCAGGCGGCCGGCACCGCCGCCGCCATCTGCTTGCCCTTCGGCAGCGGCGCGATGTCCCACTTGAAATCGGTGATCGTCTTGAAGCTCGGCACCATCCAGCGACCGAACGACGCCATCGCCAGCTTGCCCGACTGGAACAGCGCGTCGGAGCCGAGCGCGCCGGTGGTCCCCGATGGGTTGTAGATCACCGACTTGTCGTCGAGCACGAGCGTGCGCATGAAGGCGATGGCCTCCTTGCAGGCTGCGCTGTCCAGCGTACAGGTCTGGTTGGTATCGTCGAACGGCTCGCCGGCATTCTGCCAGATCCAGCTGAAGGTCGGGCCCCACCAGGTGTCGATCTGGAAGCCCTTGACATCGTCCGTCGACAGATCGGCCGCCACTGCCTGGAAGCGCTCCCAGGTCCAGGTGCCGGCCTCGTACTCCTCCATCGGCGTCTTCATGCCGCGGGAGGTGAACATGTCGGCGTTGTAGTAGCACACCATCGGGTTGCAGTCGACAGGCAAGCCGTAGACTTGGCCCTTGATGCTGGCGGGAGCGTTGAGCGCCGGGTAGAAGTCATCGAGCTTGATGGCGCTGTCGCTGGCGAGCAGGTCGTCCATCGGCCGCAGCTGCCCACGCAGCGCGAGCTGGTACATCAGCGCGTTGCCGGTGTGCATGCTGTTGGGTGGCGAGCCGCCGGCAAACTCCGAGAGGATCTTCTCGTCGTACTGGGCGGTGGGAATCTGCGCCAGGTCGATCTCGATGTCGGGGAACTGCTTCTTGAACTCATCACCGAGCATCTTGAAGCGCTCGAACTCGGCCTCGGTGCCCCAGACGCGCCAGACCGTCTTGCCGGTGACCGTGCCGGCCGCGGGGGCTGGCACCGGCGTCGCGACAACCGCAGTCGGCGCTGCTGGTGCCTCGGTCGGCGCTGCTGGCGCCTCGGGCGCGGCAGTTGGGGCGGGTGGCGTCGCGGGCTGGCCGCCACACGCGGCGAGCACGGATGCGCCAGTGGCGGTGCTGATGAACACCAGGAACTGGCGACGGGTAATCTGCTGCATGGTAATCCTCTCCATTGAGCTTCTGACTGACTCAGATCCGACAGCGGTTCCGCAGTGATCAACGACTCGCATACAACCGGCCGGCCTCCTCCTTTCCCGGCTGCGAACGGCTGCGCCGTCTCAGGTGCGCGGTGATTCATCGTGACGCGCCACAGGCACGGCGCCACGCAACGCCTGAATGGCGGCGGGCGCGAGCAGGTGGCCGAGTGATTGCAGGGCGAGCAGGCAGGCACCGACCGCCGGTGGCAGTTCGGCGGCGAGCACGCGGCATGCCGGCAGCGCATCGGCGAGCCGACGCTGCAGCGGCCCGCTCAGCGCAGCGCCGGCGGCGAACAGCCCGCCGACCAGCGCCAACTCGCACGGGCCGCGGTCGAGCCCCAGGCGGCGGGCGACCGCGACGATGCACTCGACGAGCTCGTCGGCGCCACGCTCGAGCAGCTGCGCTGCGAGTGGTTCGCCGTGCTGTGCCGCAGCGACCACCAGTGGCGCCAGGGCGGCGATTGCGCCGGGGCCCATGTCGCCGACGTACACGCGCCGCATGATGTCGTTCATGTCGGTCAGCCCGAGATGCGTGCGGACCTGCGTGGTGAATGCGCTCGATGCGGCACGGCCGTCGTGGGCACGTACCAACGCCTGCAGCGCCGCCAGGCCGAGCCAGTAGCTGCTGCCCTCGTCGGCCAGCAGATGGCCCCAGCCACCGGCGCGCCACGACTCGCCCGCGGCGTTCATCCCGAAACAGGCCGAGCCGGTGCCGGCGATCTGGACGATGCCGGGGCGGCCGGAGAGCCCGCCGGCCAGCGCGATGCGGCAGTCGTGGTCGATGCCGATCCGTTCGGCGGGCGCCAGCGCCAACTCGACCGCGATGGCACGGATCGTGGCCCGGTCGTCGTCGGAGACGACACCCGCCATGCCGAGGAACGCGGCAGCGGGTGGGCTCTCGCCGACACCGGCGGCGCGCTGAGCGTGTGCGACGGCCGTGGCGATGGCATGGC
>CAIQIY010000325.1 GCA_903871975.1 uncultured Chloroflexota bacterium
AGTGGCATGCCGCCGCAGCGCAGCACCGCACCGTGCTGCTGCAGCGTGGCCACTGCGCTCACCAACCCATCGCGACCACCACGCCCCAGCAAGACGCCGGGCGGATTCTGGCTGAAGTGCTCGACTGCGGCGCTGACGAAGCCGTCGCCAGCCGCGCCGACGGGTACGATGACAATGCCAGGGTTGGTACAGAACTGTCCGGCGCCGAGCGTGCAGGAACTATAGAATTCGCTCGCGATGCCGGCGCCACGCTCGCGCAACGCACCAGGCAACAGGACGACCGGATTGACGCTCGACATCTCGAGGTAGATCGGCTTGCCGGCACGATCTGCCGCCGCTTTGAGCTCGAGGCCGGCTGGCCGACCACCGGTGAACCCAGTGGCGCCCACCAGTGGATGCCCGACGAGCTCGAGGCCCAACTCGCGCGGCACGCGATAGAGCAACTGGATGGTGCTCGCCGGGAGCCCGGCCTCGGCCAGCGCCACACCGGCCAGCTCGGCCAGCATGCGCGTCGTGGCGGGATGGCCGGTGTTGGCCTTGGCGATCACCGGATTATGGGCTGCGAGCGCCGCAGCCGCGTCACCGCCGGCAACCGAATTGAAGGCAAACGGAAAATTGTTCGGCCCCATGACGACGACCGGACCACCCAGCGGTGCATGCAGCGAGGCGATGCCGCGCGCACGATCGATGGTTGGCCGCCGCCAGATGCTGCTGCGGGCGGCTGCAGCGGCCTGTCGCAGCTGGTCGGTGGTGCGCGGCAGCTCTGTATCGCGGAGCCGCGGGGTCAACGGCAGGCCGGTCTCGCGATGCGCAAGCTCGGCCAGATGGTCGCGGTGCGCTTCGATGGCCGACGCAAACCGCTCGAGAAAGTCGGCGATCGCTGCCGGCGCGGCGGATTCGAGGATCTCGGCAGCCTGGCTGCCGGCCTCGAGCGCGGCCATGACATCGGCGCGCGTCGACACCGGGTAGTGCAGCGGCAACAGCGTGCCGGTCGCCGGATCTTCGACGCGAAACGTGCTGCTCGCCTGCGCAGCACGCCAGACGCCGGCAATCCATACGGGTGCGATCGGTTCAGTCATGCGGTGACTCCATCAATCCAATCGGACAACATGCCATTGTACCCGGGTTCATCGGATACCGTCGATGCAGCGGCTCGCTGGGTCCGGCGGCTCATCAGGTGACACGTGCGACGCGGTGGCGCCCCGCCGCCCGCGACTGTGGCATGCCAATCCTCATCGTCCTGTCGGGAGCCGACCATGCGACTCATCATCATCCTCCGCGCGGGGGATGGCCGCCCGCGGAACATCGCGGCAGACTGTCCCCATGGTGCCGCGAAGCATGGAGCTCATCATGGAGACAGGGACTGATGGATGCCAGGTGACGCTGACCGGGAGGCTCGCGCCGATTGGTGGCGCAGTGGCGATCCGCTTCAGCGATCGTCATGGCACGCGCAGTGTACGTGCGCTGGTCGATGTGCCAACGCCTTTTCAGCCGGCGTGTTCGGTGATGGTGATCTGCCCACCGACGCCGGCGTATCTCGTGCCGCTCGAGCAGATCGGCATCGGCGGCCAGGTGCACGTCTCGGGGTGGTTGCGCAGCGGCAGCGACGATGGCGGTGGCGGAACGGCACAACTCGTCGCCCGTTCAATCACCGATCCGGCCGCCGGCACACCCGAGGGCAGCCACGTCGCAGCGGTCGGCGTCGTCGAGGGATTGCCGCGCTTTGGGCGCCATCCGGCACACCCCGCCACCGTACTTGCACTGCTGACGTTGCGCGTCGCCGAGGCGGCACCGCTGCTGCTGCTGCATCGCCTGCCGTGCATCGTGCCGCGTGCGCACCCGGCCGCGCCCGCGTTGTTGCGCCAGGGGAATCATGTCCACATCGAAGGATGGATCGAGCGGGTGCGCATTCCCCTCAGCGCCACCCGGCAAGCCACACTACGCGACGCGATCCTGGCCGAACACCAGCAGCTCAGCGCCATCAGCAGCGCTGACCAGCATGCGGTGCTCGAGCGTCGTACCGCAGCCGCGCTGCGACGCAGCACTGTGCACGATCGCACGCGCATCATCGTGGGTGCTGCGACGCTGCTCGACGGCGCACCGCTGGCTGCACGCGCCGCCGCACGACAACCACGCGGACCACCACGCGCATCCGACTGACCTCGGGGTATCCGGTCGCCGAACGTCCGGCGCGCCGTGACCACCCGGGCGCGGCGCCGCGCCG
>CAIQIY010000326.1 GCA_903871975.1 uncultured Chloroflexota bacterium
CCGCTGGCCAGCTTCGTCGACGACCTCATCGCCGATCTCGACCTGCGCGCCGTCTTCGTGGGTGATCGCGTCGCCGGCGAGCGCCGGCAACGCAATCTCGACCACGTCGTCGCCGCGATCCGGCAGGGTGGCTGGTTGCGGCTGCACGACTACCTCGACGATCGCGCCAACGCCGCCACGCTGGCCGTGCGCGAGCCCGAAGCCACCAACACCTCGTCGCGTGCCGTGCAGCTGATGACGGTCCATGGCGCCAAGGGGCTCGAGTTTCCCGTCGTCGTGCTGGCCGACGCCGCCCACTCGCGCTCGTCCCGCACGCCCCACCTGTTGACCGATGCGGCGTTCGGCATGGCACTGGATCGCCCCGCGCTCGCCACGCCGCTGGTGGACGTGCTCGCCGCGCGCTGGCGCCGCCGCGATCGCGCAGAGTCCTGGCGGTTGTGCTATGTGGCGCTGACCCGCGCCCGCGAGCTGGTGATCATCTGTGGGCACCGACCAGCGACGCAGGCCTGGTTTGATCGCCTGATGCAACGTGCCGAACAGCACGCCGTGCCGTTCGCGGTCATCGTGCCCGAACCGCCGGGCGAACCGGCATGGCCCGCGCCGGCACCCGTGGTTGCGCCGCCGTGGCCCGACGCGCTGCCGCTGCTGCCGGACGCCGACGCCGCCCAGCCTGCGGCGCCGGGCGTGCACGAGCCCGCGCCGTGGCTGCCCGACACGACGCATGCCGCCGATCCGCCGGCTGTGCCACCCGCGGTGCTCGGCGAACTGGTGCACCTGGCGCTGGCCCACGGCGCTGATCCGCGCGTGCCGGCGCTGCTCGACGATCTCGCGCGACAATGGTTCTGGGACGAGGCGTTGATCCGCGCGGCCGTGGACCGCGCCCTCGAACTCGTCGCGCGATGGCGCCGGCATCCGGCCAGCGCCGAGATCGACCGCGCCGACCAGTGCTGGCGCGAGCTGTGGCTCACCGACGAGGGGCAGAGCATGCGCATCGATCTGTTGTACCGCCAGGGCGACCGTTGGCACATCGTGGATTTCAAGTCCGACGATATCACCGATGAGCTGACGCTGCGCGACCGGATCGCCCGCTATCGTCCCCAACTCGTGCGCTATGCCGCCGCTGTGCGCGCGATCCTCGGCGTATCGCCGACGGCGAGCCTGTGCCTGCTCAATGACCGTGGGGCCGTGCACATCGTGCCGATCCCGTTGGGCGGCACGGCGCAGGGCGCACCGCCGTGCCGTTGAGGTGCAGCACAGCGCGCCAGCAGTCTGCACCGATGCGCTCGCCACATCCCCGGTACTCGCCCGACCCTCGGTGATCATCTCACCACCGCCCGTTGCGGGAGTGCCGCGCACATTGCGACTGCTTCGCAGTAGAGTGCGAGCGTCACACGACGGCGTGGGGCCGCGGGCCGGCGTTGGGGCGACCAGCGTCCACGTCGCACACGCCATCCGCAAGGAGGACATCATGCGAGCGATGATTATCTATGCGTCATGGTTTGGACACAATCGCGTGGTCGCCGAACGAATCGCGGCGCAGCTCGAAGCCCGTGGGATCACGACAGTATGCGCACCGGTGAACGAGATCGCGCCGGCCGAACTGCTCGGTTGCGATCTGTTGGTGCTCGGCAGCTATACCCATGGCCACCACGCCAGCCGCCAGCTCCACGAGTTGTTGGCGGCGACGCCACCGGTGCGGCTGCAGCGCGCAGCGGTGGGCGTGTTCGGCGTGCGCAATCCCGACGGCGAAGCCGACGGCATCGACGAACTGACGCTGCGCCTCGAGCAGCTCGGCGCCATGCCAGTGGTGCAGCCGCTGCGCATCAATCTGCCGGCCCCCGACTATCTGCCACACGTGTGGTTCGACGCCGACGTCGAGCGGCGCACGCTGGCGTTCGCCGACGAGCTGATCATGGCGGCGCCGCTGGCGCGCTGATGGGTGCCGTCAGCGTGGTGGCCGCGCCGTGCCCCGGCGACGCTGCGGCAGCATCGCCCCGCACGTGCACGCTCACCAGCAATCGGTGCTATACTGCGGGGCACATGGCTGATGCAAGCCGCCGCTGGAGGCGACTCCAGAGGAACTTCCCGACTCCTCGGCCGGGTGCATTGCGCCCGGAAGGCTGCCCTGCGAAACCGTAAGCAGGGGCGCGTGGTCGAGAGGCCTTCGCGACGCAAGACGGCAACAGCAAGCAAACCCGCCGATGGCCGCGAGGCTCAGGTGAGGGCTGAAAGGGTGCGGTAAGAGCGCACCGGCGCTGGCAGTGATGTCGGCGGCCAGGCGACTGCGCCGGCTGATGGGGAGCAAGGTGTGTGGGACGGGCTCATCGTGTGGCAGCGACGTCGGTCGCGTTACGACCACCGCGCTCGTTCGCATCGCAGCTGCGACGGTGAAGCGGGTAATCCCCGCGGAGCCAGGAGCGGCCCGCGCAGTGCGCGGAGAGAGATGGCGGCAACCAACAGAATCGGGGGTATGCGCATCAGCCATGACTGGCCATCACCCGGCCGCCGCGCCGTGCGGCCCCCGCCGATGGCATCGCCGGGCTGCGCCAGCCGGGGCACCAGCGCAGCCACGATGAGCGATGCGTGCGCCACCGCACGCGTTGCGCCAGATTACTCCTCCACGGTCACCGTGTCGTACTGCTCGACCAGGTTGCCGTCGAAGTCCTCGGCCTGAATGCCGAGCACGTAGTCGCCGGCCGGCGCCTGCAATTCCGTCACGCTCCATGCCACATCACCGAACACCAGCGTATCGCCGGGCTCGGTGCGATATTCCGGCTCGGCATCGGGATCGTCGCTCTTCATGTCGTAGACGTGGGTGAAGATCACGAATGCGTCCCCCGGTGATGGCGTGATCGCACGTGGCGCACCGGCGCCGATGGTGCCACCCGCAAATCCGACGATGCTGATCAGTTCGCCATCACGGAAGTACAGGCTCGCAGCACGCGGGTTGCCATTCTGCGGCTGGTACTCGCCGCTCACCGAATAAGTCGCCGACTCCCCGGTCGCGCCGTAGTCTTGCGGATCGAGCAACGCGAAGACGACGCCGCCCTGGCCATCGTCGATCCCGTAGAGCAGTGGCTCCCAGTCGAATTCGATCTCGACCAGTGGCTCGTCGCCCCAGTCGGGATAGTTGATGCCGCCGAGCGTCTTCGACTGACCAGCGTCGATGTATTCGCGGTCGATCACGATCAGGGTGTCATCATCGGCATTATAGAAGCCGGTGAACGCATAGATGAAGCCGATGTTGGCACCACTCACCTCGGCTGCCAGCGTCGTGCTGCCGGCAATGTTGATGACGCTCTCCGACAGACGCAATGGGCTGACGGCGATGCCACCGGCACCCGGAGCGCTGATCGGGGCATCGTCGGCCAGTGCTTCACCCAATGGCGTACCAAAGTAGTGGAATGCCAGGAAGTCATCCCAGCGCGTGTCTTCGGCGAAGCGCCGCGCCACCGTCGTGTAGCTCGCCGGCCCGGCCACTTCGAGGTCATAGATGCTGGACTCGGGGAAGTAGATCGACACGCCGTTGGCTGCCGGCCGGGCATCACCGCGGCGATTGGCGATGATCATGGCGCCGAACTGGTCTGCCAGGGCACCAAACGCATCGGTGACCGCCGCGTTGCCGCTCTCGTTGGCGCTCAGTTCGGCGAAGTGTGCCAGATCGAGATACGGCGACGCGCTCTCCGAATCGAAGACATTCTCGAATTTCTGGGCATAGCTGCGCGCCTGGGCGACGGAGCGCTGATCCGTCTCGCTGAGTGCCTCGACGAAGCGATCGAATGCGCCGAGGAATGCAGGCATGGTGCTCAGATCATACGCGCTCAGCGTGATGTCGCCGCTGAGATCGGCAGCGACCTGAGCCGCCGACACGTCGGGCTCGCCGCCAAAGAAGCCACCGATGAATTCGGCGCGCGCCGCATCATCGATGATGCGGATGTCCTGGTCGATGTAGCTCGCGACGATCGCCGCGCCGAGCTGGCGCGCGTCCATCGCCGGATCGTCACGCAACGCGCTGAGGAAGCTGGCATAGGCCCACCCCAATGCAGGCTCGAGCTCCTGCGACGCGACCATCACGTCGGCGTGCGGGGCCACGGCGGCAGCCACCTCGAGATGCCCCATCAGACACGCATCGAAGCCGACGAGCGCGAACCGCTCGATGCCCGTGGTGGAGCGGATGTCCGCCAGTGCCGCATCAATCTCGTCGAGCAGCAACAGATCGCCATTGGACGTCAGTTCCAGCCCGTCGGGCCCGGCGACCGGCGGGTCTGGATCATTCCAGCCACCCGGCCAGCCCATGCCATGATCCGAGAGGATCAACACCTGATGTTCTGCCGGAAATGTCTGGATGGCCCAGGTGGCAAAATCGACCAGCGTAGCGCCATCGGCCATGTTCGCTTCGCCGAGGTCCTCGACGACCGGCGACGCGATCGTGCCGAGGTCGTCGTCTTGCTGCAGCACATAGCGGCGGGTGCCGGTCCAGTCGTCATCGCCGTCGAACGCGCCTTCGTAGCGATCGAGCTGCACGACCAGCGTGATGCGCTCGTCCGAGCCGATCAGCTCCATTTCGTTGACATCGGTGAAGATGTCGTACTCGAGAACCTCGTCGTCGGCGTTGGCGTAGAGCATGATCAGCCAGCTGTCGGCGGCAGCCTCGCGGACCGGGATGTTCTGTTGTGGTGGCTGCGGCGTCGCATCGTCCGCCACGCGCGTGGCGCGGGGCGGCGGCGCAACGGGAGCGTCGTCGGTCGAGCCACCACATGCGCTGATGAACCACGTGGCGAGCAGCAGGATCGGCAGCGCGAGGTGCGCACGGCGAGGTGACCGGTGTGGCATAACCACCTTCTGCGGCCCCAGGGCCGCGGTTGCGTTCGGCGCCGCCGCATTGCTCTGGTGCGGGAGCAGCGCGACTGCCGAACGTGCGAGAGACGCCCACACAGGCCCGCCGCTGCCATGAGCGCGCTGGTGCTCCGGGCGTACCGGCGTGTCGGCGGGCGACTGGCAACGATGTGTACCACGCACTATACACGATCCGACCAGATCGCTGTACGGGCGCCGAACCAGTCGGGAATGGGGGTTCGCCGGCGCGTGACGCCGCCGTCAGCGCACCACCGGCGTCGGC